>JAADEN010000161.1 GCA_013153375.1 Chloroflexota bacterium
CGGCGACCCCGGCCGCGCTTCAGTTCGGCGCGTGCAGATGCTCCCAGACGGCCTGGGCCACCCGCCGCGGGATGCCCGGCACCGCGGCGATGGCCTCCACCGAGGCCTGCTGCAGCGCGTCCAGCGAGCCGAAGTGCTGCAACAGCGCGCGGCGGCGTTTGGGCCCCACCCCGGGGATGTCCTCCAGCGCGGAGGCCAGGCCCTGCTTCTGGCGTCGGCGGCGGTGCCCCTCCAGCGCGAAACGGTGAGCCTCGTCCCGCACCCGCTGGAGCAGGTGCAGCGCGGGGTCGTCCCGCTCCAGACGCAGGGGCGCGGGACGGTCGGGCACGAAGACCACCTCCTCCCGCTTGGCCAGGGCCACCACGGGCAGCCGGTCGGCCAGGCCGAAGCGTTCCAGCACCGCGCGGGCCCGGTTGAGTTGTCCCCGGCCACCGTCGATGAGCAGCAGGTCGGGCAGGCGGCCGAAGGTGGCGTCGGGCCGATAGCCCACCTCGCCGCGGCGCTGCTGCGCGGCCTGCCAGCGGGCGAAGCGGCGGGTCAGGGCCTCCTCCAGGGCCGCGTAGTCGTCGGTGCCCGTCACCGTGCGGATGTTGAAGCGCCGATACAGCCTCTTGGCCGGCGCGCCCTGCTCGAAGACCACCAGGCTGACGGTGGTCGCGGTGCCGTGCAGGGTCGAGACATCGTAGCCCTCGATGCGCTGCGGCGGCGCGTCCAGGCCCAGCGCGGCCTGCAGTCGGGCCAGGGCCTCGGTGTGGCGGTGGCGCTCGGCCTCCCAGCGGGCCCGCAGCGCGGCCAGGGTCTCGGCCGCGTTCTGGGCCACCAGGTCCAGCAGCGCGCGCTGGTCCTCCCTCTGGGGGATGCGGAAGGTGAGGCGCGGGCCGCGGCGTTGCTGCCGCAGCCATTGTTCGATCAGGCGGGCCTCTTCCAGGTCCTGGGGCAGCAGGACCTCGCGCGGGCGGGTGTCCGCGCTGGCCTGGCCGTAGAACCGCTTGAGGAACGCGGCCAGCACCTCGGCCTCAGGTTCGTCCGCAGTGTTCTCCAGCACGAAGTACTCGCGGCCGATGAGTTTGCCCCCGCGGATGAAGAAAATCTGCACCACGGCCTCGTCCTGGTCGCGGGCCAGGGCCAGCACATCCGCGTCCGCGAAGGTGTCGGACACGATGCGCTGCTTCTCGGTGATGCGCTGCATGGCCCGGATCTGGTCGCGCAGGCGGGCGGCTTTTTCGAACTCCAGGCGCTGGGCCGCGGCCCGCATCTCGGCCTCCAGGCGTTGCAGCACGGCCTCGGTGTCGCCTTCCAAAAAGCGGCCCAGGTCCGCGATCATGGCCCGATAGTCCTCCTGGCCGATGGCGCCGATGCACGGCCCCGCGCACAGGCCGATGTCGTAGTACAGGCAGGCACGCGTGTCGCGGCCCGTGATGGTCCGATTGCAGGTGAGGTAGGGGAAGATCTTGCGCAGCGCGTTCAGGGTCTGGTGCACGGCCCACACGCTGGTGTAGGGGCCGTAATAGCGGGAGCCGTCCTGCACCACCCGGCGGGTCACGCTCACCTTGGGGAAGGGGTCGGCCCAGTGGATTTTGATGTACGGGTAGCGTTTGTCGTCCTTGAGTTGGATGTTGTAGCGGGGGCGGTGCTTCTTGATGAGATTCATCTCGAGGATGAGGGCCTCGAGTTCGCTGCCCACCACGATCCATTCCAAATCGTGCAGGCGCTCCAGCAGGCGGCGCACCTTGATGCTGTGACGAGCCGCGCTGGGCTGGAAGTACGAGCGCAGGCGGTTGCGCAGGTTGACCGCCTTGCCCACATAGATGACCTGGCCCTCGGCGTCGCGCATGAGATACACGCCGGGCTTGGCCGGGGCCTGATAGGCGCGGGTGCGCAGTTCGTCCAAACGCGGGTTCATGGTAGGGATATTGTATCGCATGGCCGGGTCGCGTGTCACGCGCCCGGGAAGTGTTGTATAATGCCCATAGACCCACCGCGCGCCTCCTTTCGCGACCACGCAGGTCGCGTGCGGCGCGCTCGGGGAGCGCACGCATGAATCACGCACCGTTACGGGTATCTTCGGCCGAACTGGCCGCTTTCTGCCAGCGCTGGCAGGTGCGGGCGTTGTCCCTGTTCGGTTCGGCCTTGCGGGACGACTTCGGTCCCACCAGTGATGTGGACCTCCTGGTGGAGTTCGAGCCGCGCGCGGCCTGGAGCCTGTGGGATCATATCCGCATGCAGCAAGAACTGGAGGCGCTGTTTGGCCGCAAAGTAGATCTCATCACCAAGCGCGCGCTGGAACGCGGTGAGAACTGGTTGTTACGGCAGGTCATTCTCGACGCGGCCCAACCCCTCTTTCCCGCGTCAGGAGAGCCCCATGCTCCGGGATCAAGCCACGCTGCTTGACATCGCCCACGCGGCGCGGCGCATTCTTGAATTCACCGCGGCGACTACGCAGGAGCAATTCCTGGCCGATCCCAAGACCCAATCCGCGGTGCTTTACCAACTGCTGGTCATCGGTGAAGCCGTGAAGCGCCTTTCCCCCACCTTTCGAGCGCAACATCCTCATATTCCCTGGTCCCTCATGGCCGGTATGCGGGATCATCTCATCCACGGTTACGATGTAGTGGACTGGGACGAGGTCTGGTACACCGTCCAGCGGGACATTCCGGCCCTCCTGGACGCGCTGGAAGATTTGCTCCCCCGCGGTCCAGCCGGGCCTTGAAAGCCCATTCTCTCGATTCGCACCCAAGGAGTCAGCCCCATGCGCACGCCCATCGTCGCCGGAAACTGGAAGATGCACAAGACCGTCGAAGAGGCCCGTCATCTGATCTGGGCCATGTTGGAGCCCCTTCAGGCCGTGGAAGGCGTGGAGCGCATCGTGTGCCCGCCCTACACCGCGCTGCTGCCCGTGGCCAACCTGCTCATGGGCACGGGCATTCAGGTCGGCGCGCAAAACATGCACTGGGCCGAAGAGGGCGCGTACACGGGCGAGATCTCGCCTCGCATGGTCGCGGAGTGGGCCCGGTATGTCATCCTGGGCCACTCGGAGCGGCGCAAGTACTTCGGCGAGACCGACGACATGGTGCGCCGCAAGGTCGCGGCCGCGCTGACCCATGACCTGACGCCCATCGTGTGCGTGGGCGAGACCCTGGAACAACGCCGGGCCGGCCAGACCGAGGCCGTGGTACGGGGCCAACTGCTGGCCGCGCTGGAAGGCCTGACGCCCGAACAGGCCGCGCGGGTGGTGGTGGCCTACGAACCCGTGTGGGCCATCGGCACGGGCGAGGCGGCCACGCCCGAGGACGCGCAGCGGGTCATCGGCGAGGTGCTGCGGCCCGCGCTGGCCCAGACCTTCGGCCCCGACGCGGCCCAGGCCGTGCGCATCCTGTACGGCGGCTCGGTCAAGGCCCACAACGCGGCTGGCTTCTTCGCCCAGCCCGACATCGACGGCGCGCTGGTGGGCGGCGCCAGCCTGGACCCCGAACAGTTCCCGGCCATCGCCCAGGCCGCGGCCGACGCCGCCCCGGCCCCGTAGTCGCAGTCCGAGCGCGCGCCGCGCTCAGGGCGTGGCCGTGGGCGTTACCGTGGGCGTCGGCGTCGCGGGGGCCAGCCACTCGGGCACGGTCCACACCCGCTCGGGGTAGATCTGGGCCATAGCCTCTTCCCACGACAAACCTTCGCGAAGCACGAACAGATTGAAGCGGGCCGCGGGGAGATAACCGCGCCAGTAGGGCAAAGCGGGCAGCCGCTCCCAACCGTAAGCCTCGGCCAGCGCGGTGAAGTCCACCCACTGCCCCGGCGGAGGCGTAGGCGCCCACGCGCCGCCTTCGGTGTAAACCCGCGGGTCGCGCGGATCCAGGCGGGCCGCGAAATCCCAGGGCAGGCCCCGCAAGGGGCGCCCTTCCCCCTCGTTGTGCGCCCGCAGGTACACCCGCCAGTAAGTCGCGGGGCCATAATCCTCCCGGACGACCACCATGTCGCCCGTGTCCAGCCAGGCCGGATCCAGCGCGAAGGCCCGGCCCGTGCTCAGCCAGTTGTGCTCCAGCGGGATGGCTTGCGGGTCGGTAAAGGGCGTGAACAGGGTCAGGGGCCCGGCCAGAGGATCCCAGCCCAGGCGCTCCCGGGCCGCGGCGCGCAGCGCCTGAAAGGCCTCGTCGGCCGAGTCGCTCAGATAAGGATACGGCGCGTCCACCCCGGGGATGGGCACCGTCACCGTGCGTCCCTCGGGCACATCGTCGGGGTGCACGCTCACGGGCACCCACAGGGGCGTGGGCGTCAGCCGGGCCGCGCGGGCGAAGGTCTCGGGCAGAGGCTCGGCCAGTCCGGTCACGCCCACGGCCCAACCGTAGGCCCGTCCCGGCAAGGGGATGAGGGGCAGCGCCAACCCCGCGGGCCAGCGATAGAGGGTGAAGAAGTCCCGCTCGGGGCGGCGCACCAAAACCGCGAGTTGCTCGCCGTCGGGCATCCAACGCGCCTCGTGGCCCTCGCCCAGAATCGTGGGCGCGCGGTCGGGCTGCAACGCATCCCACACATAGATTTGGGCCAGGCCGGCCTGGGTTTGGGCCCAGGCCAGGTAGCGCCCGTTGGGCGACCAATGGGGCGGGCCGACCACCAGCCCGGCCTCGGGGTCGCTCACCTGGTGGAAACGCTCCACTTCGGGCCGATCCAGATCCGCGACCCACACCTGAGGCGTCCCGCCCCGGGTGGAGACGAACGCGATGAGCCGCCCCTGCGCGGACCAGTCGGGCGCGTAGTCCGCGGCCGGGTCGTGGGTCAGCCGCAAGGGCGTGTCCTGGATGCCCCGCACCTGGCGCAGGAAGAGGTCCAGATGCCCGTCTTCGGTGTAGCCCTCATAGACCATCCACACGCCGTCGGGCGAGAGCGCGGCCGCGGCCTGATACCCCGGCTCGCGGGTCAGGCGGGCGGTGCGGCCCGTGGTCAGATCCAGATAGTACAGATCCCACTCGCGGTTGGGGTTGGCGGTCAGGAGCAGGTTGCGCCCCCCTTCCACCGCGCGCGGATAGAGATGATCGTGGGGATGCTGGGTCAGGCGAACCCAGCGGGCCCGCTGGGGATGGTAGGCGAACAGTTGCACCCGGGGGCCGTCTTGCAGCGCGAAGACGAGCAAGCCCTGAGCCGGATCCAGCGCGGGCGGGGCCGCGGTGGGCAGGGGCGGCAAGGGCGTGGCCGTGGGCGAGGGCGTGAAGGTGGCGGTGGGGGTCGCGCTGGCCGTGGGCGACGGCGTGGGCGTGGAGGTGAAGGCCGGCGTAGGCGTGGGCGAAGGCGCGCGCCAGGTCTCGGCCTGCCAGGCGGCCCGGCCCCAGGCCACCAGCAGCAGCACCAGCAACGCGAGGACGGCCAAACTGAGCAGCCAGCCGCAGCCGCGTCGCCACCAGGGCATGGGTTGGGGGAAGAAGTCTTGGGCCATGCCAGCACCTCAGGGGCCAGGGTTCAAATCCGCCGCAGCCAGCGGGGCGCTTTGCTCTTGAGCGTCCCGGCCACCCGCTTGCCCCAGCCCAGGGGGAAGCCGTCCACCGTGACCAGGGTCCAGCCTTCGGGGCCGGGGCTGGCCAGGGGCTGGCCGTGCAGATAGGCGCGGGTGCGCGGGTCGTCCGCGGTCAAATCCAACCGCCGCTCAGGGGGCACCTGGTCCGCGGTCAAAGCCAGGGCCAGCGCGTGCGCGGGCTCGAAGCGGCGGGTCTTGAGGGTGCCCAGCCACCAACCGAAGCGGGAGACCTTGAGCCCGCGCCAGTCGGGCGCGGCCGCGGGCACCGCGTACAGGCGGTTGCCGAATAGGGCCAGCCGCTCCCAGGGCACGGGGTTGTGCCCGGCCAGCACCTCGTCCACGAACGCGCGCCACAGGCGGCGGGCCTCCGCGGGCAGGCTCAGCCGGGGCGGGGCCGCCACGGGCTCAGGCGCGGCGTCC
>JAADEN010000196.1 GCA_013153375.1 Chloroflexota bacterium
GACCTCGACCACGGACACCTCCGCGCCGCTCCAGGCCGCGACCAGTTCTTCGTCCGCGCCTTCGTCGTCCACTTCCAGGTCTTGAACCCACGAGGGGATGTCGTCCTCGGCGGGCAAGGGGGTGTCCACGAGGCCGGGTTCGGCCTCGACGGAGGGCTCGGCGTCCCACGCTACGGCCTCGGCCACTGCTTCGGCGGCCTCGTCCACCTCCGCGGCCGCTTCCGAAGCCGCGCGCGCTTCGTCCTGGGCCTCGGCCTCGATGACCCACGGCGCGGGGCCCCAAATGGCCTCGGCTTCGTCCTCAACGGCCTCCTCCAGATCTTCGCCCGCGTCCGCAGCCTCAAAGGAGCGTTCCTCCTCCTCGAGGGCTTCGACCGAGCGGGTGGGCGCGACGCCGGTCTCCAGGGGCTGGTAGCGCAGCAACACATGCGGCCCCAAACCGATGACATCCCCCGGCTTGAGGGCCACGGGTTTATGAGGCTCGAGGCGCTGGCCGTTCAGCCAGGTGCCGTTGGTGGAGGACAGATCCTCGATCCAATAAGTCCCCTCCTTCCACACCAGGCGGGCGTGAAAGCGCGAGACCTCGGGGTGAATGACGACCAAATCACAACGAGAACTGCGCCCGATGCGCAGATCCTCCCCCTCTAAGGAATACATGCGCACCGCGCCGCCCGGCGCATCTTGCCAAACCAGTTGATATTCAAAAGCGGTCATACGACACCTCCCTTGGAGCCAGGGTCAACCAGGTCGAGGGCCCAAAATCGCGCTGCCTATACGCACGAAGGTCGCGCCCTCTTCGATGGCGACTTCGAAGTCGTGGCTCATGCCCATCGATAGATGTTCCCAGGTAGAACGGGGGAAACGGCGGGCCAGAAAATCCCGCAAACGACGCAGACGGCGGAAGAAAGGCCGCACCTCCTCGGGGTCGGCGCGCCAGGGCGGCACGGTCATCAGCCCCTGCACCTGCAGATGCGGCAGGTCCAGCACCGGCGCGATGGCGTCGGCCAGCGCGGGCCAGGCGCGTTCGTCGTGGGCCGGCCAGCCGTGCTTCTGCGCTTCGCCGCCGACATTGAACTCCAACAGCGTGGGCAGGACGCGGCCCGCCTGGGCCAATTGGCGCTCCAGCCGCTGGGCCAGAGGCACGCTGTCCAGGGAGTGCAGCATGTGGAAGTGCTGCACCACGATGCGGGTCTTGCGACGCTGCAGATGGCCGATCATGTGCCAACGCACGGGTGGTCCGTCCTGAAGAGCCTGCATCTTGGGCAAGGCCTGCTCGGGGTAGTTCTCGCCCAAATCCCGCGCCCCCGCCGCGACGACGGCACGGATGCGTTCGATGGGCTGGGCCTTGACCACAACCACCAGGCGCACCGCCTCTGGCGTTCGCCCAGACCGCCGGGCGGCCTGGGCCACGCGCGCTTGAACTCGATGATAGCGTTCGGCAATGGTCGTCAAATCTGCCGTCTCCATGCGTGACGGCCTCACAGGCGCGTGCATAATCTGCCCAAAGTATAACATAAGATGGGCCAGAAGCCAGACAATTCTTTTCATAGAGAAAGGCGAAAAAGCCGCCCCCGCCCCAACAAAAAAGACGCCGCGAGCGAAATCGCTCGCGGCGTCGAGTGGCACGCCAAAGCGCATCGTATCACGGACCGGCCGCCCGGCCACGGCCTTGGCCGCGGCCGCCGCCTCCGCCCGGACCATGGCCCTGGCCGCCGTGGTCCGGCGCGGCCTGCAAAATGGCCTCGTAATCCTCAGGGCTCAGATATTGCGGTTCGTACACTTCCCCAGTCTGGCGCTCCAGCGTGCTGACGAAAGCCCGCAGGTGGTTCTCCGAGCCGCTCATCAGGTTCTGATACACGGTCTGGATGTCCACCTTGTCGGTCTGCGCCAACCGTTCACGCAAATCCAGAATGTCGATCTCCTCGATGGCCGCGCCCACCTTCAGCGCGTCGGCCAGAGACTGACGGCCCTGGGCCACGAGTTGGTCGTACAGGGCCTGCAAATTCGGGTCGGTGAACTCGCCGATGCCCTTGCCCGCCGCGGGGTCGTCCAACCCATAGGTCTCCAGCAGGGCCAGGACCATGTCCATGTGCCGCTGCTCACTGGAAGCGATGTTCTGGAAAATGGGCTGGTTCCACTGCTCGTACAAAGTGAGATACACATCCCGGGCCAACTTTTCCTCTTCCCGCATGTACAGCAGGCCCGCGACCTCTTCCTCCGACAAGACGCCCGTCGCGCTCACGCTGGGCGCGGTCGCGGGGGCAGCGTCGGTTTCGGTGGAGGAAGATGTTTCGGCCGGGGCCGTAAGCGCCGGGCTCTCCTCCACCGCGGCCTCGGTGGCCGGGGCGGCCTCCGTCGCGGGCTCCGCCTCGACGACGGAAGGCATCGTAGCGTCGGCCGTGCCGCTGCACGCGGCCAGGGTCAGCAGCATGAGCCCCGCTACGGCGAATCCGATGATCTTGCGATGCAAGTTGGTCTTCATGACAACCTCCTGAAACTCCACGAGAATGCTCTCGTTCTTCATGCGCCTTGAGCATAGCCGTAATCTGTAAAGGTTCCATGCACAACTTGTGAAGAAGTGATGAAGGTTGCCAAAAAAGCAGGCCAGGGGCGCGCCCCTGGCCTGGAAATCACACCTGCGGGCCCGTCTCAGTGGGTCTGGCCCCGCACCCAGGCTTCCTCGGCCTGCAGTTCGCGCACCCGCGCGGGCTGCACTTTGCGATACACCTCGTGGGGCGCGCGGCGCTGGCCGTCCACGGTGAGCAGGCGCTCCACGCTCAGGCCGAACAGCCGCGCGTTCTCCTCCAGATAAGGCCGGATGGTCTCCCAGTCGGCCGCGGTGAGTTCCGCGAACTCGCCGCCGTTGAGTTGGCCCTCCTGCACCCGCCGCCAGGGGTCGCGCAGGTAGATCGCGCCGCCCGAAGCCAGCGAGAACAGGTTGCCGCCGGGGTACGGCGTCTCCAAAGGCACCCACTGGCCGTCCGCGTCCACGGTCATGCCGTTGAGGATGACGAACCCGCCGCCGTCCAGCGGGTCGCCGGCCATGAAGGACTCGGCCAGATAATCCAGCGCCGTGCCGTTGATGACCACCCGCGGGCGGCCCACCGCGTTGATCATGGGCCGCCCGGCCGCGTGGCCCATGATGTACATCTCGCCCCCCTTGGCCGCGTAGCCGAAGGTCTGGCCCACATCGCCGTACACCACCAACTTGCCCCGTTTGGTGATCTGCGCCAGTTGGTCCTGACCGTCGTTGTGGACATAGATTTCCATGCCGTCGATGCCCGAGCCCAGGTAGTCGCCGGGGGAGCCGTACACATCCAGGCGCACGCCGTCGGTGCCGGGGCCGAAACCGTTGCCGATGAAGCGCTGGCCCCGGGTGTGGGTGACCACGAAGCGCCGAAAGCCGGCTTTGTAGAGGGCCACCAGGAACAGGGCCAGGGACTGCGGCCCCTCGGCCGGAAAGCCGCGCGCGTCCACCAGCGCGATTTGGTCCGGCCGGTCGGGCGCTTGCGGGGCCTGCCCGACCGCGAAGGCCCGGAACCGGCCCGCGGGCGCCTCCCGCAGGCGGCGGAACAGGTCGTCCAGGGCCCGCTCCAGCAGCGCGCGCACGCTGCTGCGCCGCAGATTCCCCGTGGAGCCGGGCACATCCAGCAGCGCGGTCAGGGTCTCCAGCGCGGCCAGACGGGCCGCGTCGTCGGTGGCGTTCTCCAGCAGCCGGGCCAGGTGCGCTTCCAGCGCCGCGTAGTCCCAGGTGGGCAGGCGCTCCCGGAACCAGGCCGCGTCCGCGGGCACGGGCCCGCCGCCGTTGACGGAGAGCGCCGCGCCGTTGAAACGGTACGCGGGCCGATGCACATCGCCCACGGCCACCGGTCGGCCGAACTTGTCGGTGACGGAGAACGCGGCCGGGGTGCCGTGGGGCCCGCGCGGGGTCACGGTGTAGAGGAACGCGCCGCCGTCGGTGTGGCTGCCGCCGCGCGCGTTCCAGTAGCGGTCCGCGCGGGGCCAAAAACGGTCATCCTCCGCGGCCAGGCTGGCCAGCGCGGCGTCGATGCCCTGCTTCTCCGACGCGGCAAAGCCGATGACCGCGCCGTCGTGCCCGTGCTGCACCGCGAAGACCTGGGGCCGCAACATGCTGGTGTCGGTGATGCCGATGAGCCGATAGCGGCGCTGGCCCTCCTCCTGCACCGACTGGGCTATGAGGAAGAACCACGGGCCGTCGGGCGAACCGTGGATGTGCGTGGCCTGGAGCATCCGGTAGAGATGCCGTTGCTGAGGCGGCAGCGCGGCGAAGTCCCACTCGGTGGTGGGGGCCAGGGCCTCGATGACATACTCCAGGGGATAGCCGTAGGTGCGGTGCAGCAGGTCGAAGACCAGCACCGAGACCTCGGTGTCGGTGAGAAAGAGGGGATGGATGTTCCGTTGGGCCAGGTACTCCACGATGGAGGCGTAGTTGGCGAAGTCGCCGTTGTGCACCAGGGCTTCGTTCAGGCCCACGAAGGGGTGCGCGCCGCCGGGATGCCACACCCGCCCCTTGGTGGGATAGCGGTGGTGGCCGATCCACACATGCGCGGTCAGGTCTTCCAGTTGGTAGTACGGCACCACATCGTCGCCGTAGCCCACCATCTTGAGCACCAGCAAGTCCTTGCCGTGGGAGAGCACGAAGGCCTGCTTGTCGCCCGTGGAGGCGTAGAAGGCGCGGTTGAGGCGATACGAGTTTTGATAGACGAACTCGTCGGCCACCGCGTCCGCGGGCAGGCCGGTCAGGCCCTTTTCCTCTGCGAAGCGGGTCAGCGCGTCGGCCTTGGGGCGCACGAAGTACAGCACGGCCTCGGGCGGAGGCGTCTCCAGGCCCAAAGCCCGGAAGTCGTCCAGGTGAGGCACCGCGAACACATGGTCGATGTCGTAGAAAGGCGCGATGGCCTGGGCCTCGACCTGGGGCCGGGCCGCGGGGTTCAGGTAGGCGATGGCCAGCAGGGTGTCGTGGGCCATGACCGCGGGCGTGACGCCAAAGAAAGCCGGATCCAGCCCCGCGGCCGCGATGCCGCCGCCCTTGCCATTGCCCCGATTGCGCATCTGGCGCAGCGCGGTGAGCATGATGCGTCCTGCGATGGGCACACTGGCCGCCATGCCGATGACGCCACAGCCTCCCTCGGCCGCGTCGGCGGCTTTGGCCCGCGGCGCGGGATGGACGGGCTTGAGGTCTCGCCGGGCGTGGATGAGGGCGCGAATGTGGTCGGAATGCATACGAACCTCCGAAAAGAGGGAGAGAAGTGCGCGGTGCGCAGTGCGCAGTGCGCGGCCCGCGAAAGGGCATTCGCCCATTACGAGGCCGACTTCAGTTTCCGATACAAGCCGTAAAGCATCTGCCGCACCCGCGTAACTTGCGTTTGGATGGGCGCTACTTCGGCCTGGGTGAAAAAGCCCAAATCGTGCGCCAATTGAAGCAAAGTTTCCAATTCCGCAATGGAGCCCAGGGCGATGTCGATGTGGCGCGCAAACGCGCCATCCGTACGACGCCCTTGACCCTCGGCAATATTGGCCGGTATGGAGAGCGCCGCTCGGCGCAGTTGATCGGAAAGAACATAGGTTTCTTGGCGCGGCAGCCGAGGCGCGATAGCGTACACCATGCGCGCCAAGTGCATGGCTTGCTGCCAAACTTCCAAATCACGATACGAACGCATCTTGGGCATCGGAAACCTCCCGCCAAGTGAGCGAGTGGATCGCGAACAGCAGGCCGCGCGCTACGGTCCGCGCACTGCGGGCCGCGGGCCGCGGACCGCGCCCCGCCTCACACATACCTCAACACCTCCGTCCGGCCGCGCAGTTCGCGCACGCTGCGCAGGCCCAGGGCGCGCAGGATGTCGCGCAGGCGTTCGGCCAGGGC
>JAADEN010000027.1 GCA_013153375.1 Chloroflexota bacterium
TCGCCTCGGTAGCCTCGACAGCGCCGCCCGCGCCCGCGGGCCAGGACGAGCCCCTGCTGCGGGTCGAGAACCTGGTGAAGTACTACCCCGTGCGGGGCGGCGTCCTGCGCCGGGTGGTGGCCTGGGTCAAGGCCGTGGATGGGGTGTCCTTCGCCATTCGGGAAGGCGAAACCCTGGGCCTGGTGGGCGAGAGCGGCTGCGGCAAGACCACGGTGGGCAAGACCCTCATCCGGCTGCTGGAACCCCACGACGGCGCGGCCTACTTCCGCGGGGCCAACATCTTCCAGTTGCGCGGCCCGGAACTCAAGGCCCTGCGCCGGGAGATGCAAATCGTGTTCCAGGACCCCTTCTCGTCCCTGGACCCCCGGGTGCCCGTGGGCGAGTCCATCGCGGAGGGGCTGCACATCCACGGCATCGGCGCCCGCCGCGAGCGGCAGCGTATGGTGATGGACATGCTGCGCAAGGTGGGGCTGGAGCCGTACCACGCGCAGCGCTACCCGCACGAGTTCTCGGGCGGCCAGCGGCAACGCATCGGCATCGCCCGCGCGCTGGTGCTGCGGCCCAAGTTCATCATCCTGGACGAGCCCGTGTCCGCGCTGGATGTGTCCATCCAGGCCCAAATCCTCAACCTGCTGCGGGATTTGCAAGAAGAGTTCGGCCTGACCTACCTGTTCATCGCCCACAACCTGGCCGTGGTGGAGCACATCTCCAACCGGGTGGCGGTGATGTACCTGGGCAAGATCGTGGAGATCGCGGACCGGGATGCGCTCTTCCGCCGGCCGCTGCACCCCTACACCAAAGCCCTGCTCTCCGCGGTGCCCGTGCCCGATCCCACGGTCAAGCGCGAGCGCATCATTTTGCCCGGCGATGTGCCCAGCCCGCTCAACCCGCCCTCGGGCTGTCGCTTCCACCCGCGCTGCCCCTTTGCCCGGCCCGATTGCGCGGACGCGGAGCCCGAACTGCGCGAACTGGAGCCGGGGCACTGGGTCGCGTGCCACTACGCGGAGAACTTGGAATGAAACTCCGCCGGGCGCTCAGCCCCGCGCGCGGAAGGCGAAAGAAAGAAGCCGCGCCCCATCCACGGCCCGCTCTTGGCACGCCTGCGCCCATCCATCTCACTTCCAACCAGGAGTTTTCATGGATCCATTGAAGCCTGCTCAGCACCTGGACGAACTGTTCCGCCATGTCTCGCCCGCGGTGGGCCGCATTCTCGACGACGCGCTGGCCGACCGCGAGATCTCCCCGGCCCAAGCCGAGGTCCTCTTCCACACCCAGGGTTTGGACCTGCTGGCCCTGCTGGCCGTGGCCGACGAATTGCGCCGCCGCACGGTGGGCGATGTGGTGACCTATGTGGTCACCCGCAACATCAATTTCACCAATGTATGCTACATCGGCTGCCGTTTTTGCGCCTTCAGTCGGCCCGCGCGCTCGCCCGAGGCGTACACCCTGTCGCTGGACGAGATCGTGGAACGGGCCCGGGAGGCCCGCGCCTGGGGGGCGACCGAGGTCTGCCTGCAAGGCGGCCTCAACCCACACCAGCCCCCCAGCATTTACGAGGACATCGTGCGGGCCATCAAAAGCGCAGTGCCCGAACTGCACATCCACGCGTTCTCGCCCTTCGAGATTTGGTGGGGCAGCCGACGCCTGGGTATCTCGGAGGAAGCGTTCCTGCGCCGCCTGAAGGACGCGGGCCTGGGCAGCATCCCGGGCACCGCGGCAGAGATTCTGGTGCCCGAAGTGCGCCAGCGCCTGACCAAGAACAAACTGTCGCGCGGCGACTGGGTGCGCATCGTGCGCACCGCGCATCGGGTGGGCCTGCCCAGCACCGCGACCATCATGTACGGCCACATCGACGAGCCCCGGCATTGGGCCGAGCACCTGCACCTGCTGCGGGAGATTCAGGCCGAGACGGGCGGGTTCACCGAATTCGTGCCCCTGGGCTTCATCCACGAGCGCACCCGGCTCTATCAAGAGGACGGCGCGCGGCCCGGCCCCACGGGCATGGAGGACCTGAAGATGCACGCGGTCGCCCGCCTGATGCTGAACCGCTCCATCGCCAACATCCAAGTTTCGTGGGTCAAACTGGGGTACAAAATGGCGCAGATGATCCTGAACGCGGGGGCCAACGACTTCGGCGGCACCCTGTTCGAGGAAAGCATCAGCCGGGCCGCGGGCGAGACCCAGGGCAGCGTGACCACGCCCGAAGAGTTTCAGCGCCTGATTCGCGACCTGGGTCGGATCCCGCAGGAGCGCGACACCCTCTACCGCCCCGTCGGACGCACGGAGGGCGATGCGGCCCCGGCGCTGTGGCAGCCGCCGCTGGTGCGGGCCAGGCCGCAGCCTGTGCCCTGAATCCCGCCGTCACAGGCCCCACAACGCCACAGGCCGGGATCGCTCCCGGCCTGTGAACGGTCTGGAAAACGCGCCCCAGGGGCTCAGACGCCCTTGGACGCCATGAACGCGGCCAGGTCCGCGGTGCGGCACGCGTAGCCCCACTCGTTGTCGTACCAGGCCACCACCTTGACCAGGGTGTCGCCGATGACCCGGGTCGAGAGCGCGTCCACGATGGACGAGCGATCGTCGCCCTTGTAGTCCACCGAGACCAAGGGCTCTTCGGAGTAGCCCAAAATGCCCTGCAACGGCCCCTCGGCCGCGGCCTTGAGGGTGGCGTTGACCTCCTCCACCGTGGTGGGCTTCTCCAACTGGGCCACGAAGTCCACCAGCGACACGGTGGGCGTGGGCACCCGCACGGCCATGCCGTCGAACTTACCCTGCAATTCGGGGATGACCTTGCCCAAAGCCTTGGCCGCGCCCGTGGTGGTGGGGATCATGTTGATAGCCGCGGCCCGGGCCCGGCGCATGTCCTTGGGATGGGCCAGGTCCAGAATGCGCTGGTCGTTGGTGTAGGAGTGCACCGTGGTCATCAGGCCCTTCACCACGCCGAAGGTCTCGTGGATGACCTTGGCCACGGGCGCCAGGCAGTTGGTGGTGCACGACGCGTTGGAGACCACATGATGCTTGGCCGGGTCGTAGCGTTCGTGGTTCACGCCCAGCACCACGGTGAGGTCCTCGCCCTTGGCCGGCGCGGTGATGATGACCTTCTTCGCGCCGCCGCTGCGGATGTGCGACCACGGCCCGGGGTCCTTGGAGGCGTCCCGAAACACGCCCGTGGCCTCGATGACGATGTCCACGCCCAGGTCACGCCAGGGCAAGTTGCGGGGGTCTCGTTGGGAAAAGACCTTGAGGCGGTGGCCGTCGATGACGATGTCGCCATCCACGACCTCCACGGTGCCCGGAAAAGTGCCGTAGTTGGAGTCGTACTTGAACAGATGGGCGTTGGTCTCGGGCGGGAACAGATCGTTGATGGCCACCACTTCCAGTTCGTCGGGATGACGCTCCAGAATGGCCTTGAGGACCTGGCGTCCGATGCGGCCAAAGCCGTTGATGCCGATTTTGACGGTCATAGAGAACCTCCTCGTGCGAGTGAGAACGAATGTTACAGGCCGGCCAAACGGGCCAGCAAGGCCAACGCGCCGGCCACCAGAAGGATCACGATGAGGAGCAGGCGAAACGCGTCCTGCGCCCACAGGGATGCGGCATGCAAAGGATGCGCGCGGGTGTACGCGCCGGCCGCGAAGACTTCCTCGCCGAGCAGGGCGTCGTCGCCCGTGGCCAGCAGCACGGCCTGCCCCACGGGATGCTCGGTGCCGCCCACCAGCCGCGGCGCGGCATCGGCCAGCAGCGCGACCTCCCAGCCGAGATGGCCCAGCGCCAGGGTCATGGCCTGGCGGCCCTGCTGCGCGGCCAGGGCCGCGCCCGCGCCGTACGAGGCCGGGTCCATCCCGGCCAAGAGCAAGCCGTCGGGGGAATACGCTTCAGGGCTGCGGGCCTGCGCGCACGCGCTGCGCAGGCTGGGATGCGCCAGCGCGGTCACGCCCGGGTCGCCCGCGGAGACCAGCGGGGGCGCATCGCCCCGCAAAGCCGAGCGCACCAAGGGCGTCATGACGCTCAGGCCCACCCACGAGGTCCCGCTGCCGGGGCGCAACAGGCGGCCGCGGCCCAAAGTGTAGTGCAAGCGGCGGCCTTCTTCCATGGCCAGGGCCAGCCCGGCGTCCACCCGGCGGAAGGTGGACAGAGGCCGCAGGCGCTTGTACAGGCTCTCGGTGGACTTGAGGAGATAGGCCAAGCCCATGCCACCGCCCAAGAAGAGCAGCGCGGCCAGGGCCAGCAGGGTATCGAGGGAGCCTCCGAACGGCATCGCGGCACCTCCAGGGCCTAAAAATCTTGTCCCAAAGTGTGCACCAGCAAGAAATTGGGCGGGCGCATCGCGCCGACCGGGAACCCGGCCACCAGCACCACCTGTTGCCCTCCCTTGACCTGTCCCGAGGCCTTGAGCGCCAGTTCGATGTGCTTGAGCATGATCTCCACGGTGTTGGCGAAGGGCACCCGATGGGTCTGGATGCCCCAGTACATGCTCAGGCGGCGGTAGGTGCGCTCCACGGGCGTGAAGGCCAGGATGGGCACCTGGGGCCGGGTCTTGGAGAGCAAGATGGCCGTGCGCCCCGTGTTGGTGAAGATGGCCAGCGCGGCCACCTTGGGCTGCTGCTCGGCCAGGGCTTTCGCGGCCCGGGCCAGAGCCCAGGCGTCGTTGCGCTCGGAGGGCTGCGCGTAGCGTTGCATGCACGCGGCCCATTCGGGCGCGGCCTCCTCCGCGCGGCGGATGATGGCGTCCATCACCTCCACCGCGCGCACGGGGTAACGTCCCACCGCGGTCTCGCCCGACAGCATCAGCGCGTCGGTGCCGTCGAAGACCGCGTTGGCCACATCCGAGGCCTCGGCGCGCGTCGGCCGAGGGTTGTGAATCATGGAGTCGAGCATCTGGGTGGCCGTGATGACCAGTTTGCCCATGCGGTTGGCCGTGGCAATGATGCGCTTCTGCGCCAGGGGCACATCTTCGGTGGGGATTTCGACGCCCAGGTCGCCCCGGGCCACCATGACGCCGTCGGCCACCGCGAGGATGTCCTCCAGATTGCGCAGGGCTTCGGCGCGCTCCAGTTTGGCGATGAGAGGGGTGTCGGCCTTGTCGGGCGCGTATTCGGTCATGGCCCGTCGCACCCGAGCCACATCCTCCGCGGTGCGCACGAAGGAAATGGCCACCGCGTCCACATCGTGGTCCAGGCCGAAGCGCAAATCGGCCTCGTCCTTTTCGGTGAAGCCGGGGATGTCCAAAGGCACGCCGGGCAGGTTGATGCCCTTGTGCGACGAGAGGGTGCCGCCCAACAGCGCGCGGGCCTCCACTCGGTCGCCGTCCACCCGCAGCACTTCCAACTCGATGAGGCCGTCGTCAATGGAAATGCGATGGCCCGGACGCAGCGCCTCCGCGAACTCGGCCAAAGGCACGGGCAGCGCGTCGTCGGCCTGCTCGACGCCGGCCCGAAAGACCACCACCTGGCCGGGTTGAATGGTCACCGGCTCGGGCAGGGTGCCGAGGCGAATCTTCGGCCCTTGCAGATCTTGCAAGATGGCGACCGGCCGGCCCAGGCGCTGGCTGGCCCGGCGAATGCGTTGGATGAGTTGGGCGTGATGCTCGTGACTTCCGTGGGAAAAGTTGAGCCGGGCCACATCCACGCCGGCGCGGATGAGCCGCCGGAGCACCCGTTCGTCCTGGCTGGCCGGGCCCAAAGTGGCGATGATCTTGGCGCGACGGTAAGTTGTAGCCATGCATACCTCACGAGCAAGTTGACATAAGCGCGCGTTTTGATTGTACCATAGCGTGGGCGGTTTGGAGGCGCCAGGTTATGCCGACGATGAGGGCAAAGGACCGCTCGTCTCCACCGGCGCGCCGCG
>JAADEN010000054.1 GCA_013153375.1 Chloroflexota bacterium
CCGCGCCGCCGGGCCCGCCGGCCCTTCCCCCCGCCGAAGAGTCGTGGACCGACCTCCTGCGTCGTCCGGCCGCGCGGTGGGCCGGCCTGGCGCTGGCCGCGCTGACGATCTTCGTGGTCGCGCTCACCCGCTTGCCCTACCGCGGCCCCGCGTGGGCCGACCAGGCCACCTTCGAGATCGCGTTCACCCATCGCCTGGGCCAGGACTTCGCGGACTCCGGTGTGGTAGAATTCGCCGCCGGGTCGCAGCCCCCCGCGGGGGTGACCCTGGAGGTGCGTCAGGACGGCCAGGTGGTGTGGTCCGAGACGCACCCACCGCAGGACGGGGTGGTGAGGTTCTTCGCCCAGTGGCACGCCGCGCCCGGCCCCTACACGGTGGACATCCGCCTGCTGGAACCCGACCGGGCCTGGACCCTGTTCGCCGGGACGGTGGAGGGCCGGCCGCGCACCATCCACCGCTGGCAGTTCCACGACCTGCGCACCGCGGGCGACCCGGAGATGGGCCGCCGCCTCTTTCTGGAAGAGGTGCCCGGCGTCAACGCGGGCTGTCGCCTGTGCCACAGCCTGGAACCCGGCGTGCAACTGGTGGGGCCGTCGCTGTACGGCATCGGCACCGCGGCCGCGCAGCGGGTGCCCGGCTTGAGCGCGGAGGAGTATCTGTACCAGTCCATCGTGGACCCCGACGCGTATGTGGTGCCCGGCTACCCCGCGGGGCTCATGCCCCCCGACGCGCGGGAGCGTTTGACCGAGGAGCAGATTCAAGACCTGGTGGCCTTTCTGCTCACCCTGACCGGCGACGAATGAGATCCGTCGCCGCAGCAACAGGTTTCGTTTTCATCCTTATCGTCTGTTAGGAGGTGTTCCATGTGGTTTCGCAAACGCAGCCTTTGGCTGGTGATGCTGGTGTTGGCGCTGGCGTTGGCCCTGGCCGCGTGCGGCGGCCAGGCCGAAGAGGCTCCCGCGGCCGCGGAGCCCGCGCAGCAAGAAGAGGCCGCTCCGGCCACCGAGGCCCCGCAGGCCGAGGAGACCGAAGCGACCCAGGCCGAAGCCACCGAAGAAATGGCCGAGGCCACCGAAGAGGCTCAGGAAGAGACCGGCGAGCAAGACCTGGTCGCGCTGGGCAAGGAATTGTTCCACCAAAACCCCCTGGGCCAGAACGCGGGCTGCGTGACCTGCCACTCCACCGAGCCCGGCGTGCAACTGGTGGGCCCGTCCCTGGCGGGCATCGCCACCACCGCGGCCGAGCGGGTGGACGGCATGAGCGCGGAGGACTACATCCGCCAGTCCATCCTGGAGCCCAACGCGTACACGGTGGAGGGCTTCCCCGAGGGGCTGATGCCGGCCTACACGGACCTGACTCCCGAGCAGGTGGACGCGCTGGTCGCGTACCTGATGACCCTGAAGTAGCCCTGGCCGTCAGGCCACGGTCTGCTTGACGAAGCGAGGCGGCCCACGCGGGCCGCCTCCGCGCGTTTTGGGGACTTAGTGAGGCGCGCCGCGGCGGGCCCGCCGTCGGGCCAGCAGCCGCCGGATGCGCGCGTGCCGCTCCCGGCCCAGGGGGTAGAAGTAGGCCACCACGATGGCGGTCAGCAGCAGCAACGCGCCCACCGGGCCGGTCATGAAGCGGATGGTCGCCACCACCCGCGGCGGCTGGGTGAAGTGCGTGGCGTCGGGCGGCGGGGTGCGGTAGCCCACCCAGCCCAGCACCTGCAGCGCGAAGAAGATGGTGCCCGCGCTGGTCAGTTTGCGAATCAGGTTCTTGATGCCGTAGTACAGCCCTTCGCGGCGCCGGCGGGTGCGCAGTTCGTCCCACTCGATCACATCGGGGAAGATGGCGTCGGGCAGCACATGCGCGGTGGAGACGCTCAACCCGGCCAGGGCAGCCAGCAGCAACACCGTGCGGGTCGCGCCCGGGGGCAGCGCGTACAGCCCCAATTGCACCCCGGCCCAAAAGGCCATTCCCGCCAGATAAGCCCGCCGTTTGTCCCAGCGGTTGGCCAGGAAGTTCCAGAAGGGCAGCGCGAGCACCGCGGTGATGAGCAGCAGGCCCAGCACCGCGGACTCCAGGGCCAGGTTCACGCCGAACAACGAGGCCTGGGCCAGCAGGTCGCCCTGGGCGATGTAATAGACCAGGTAGTAGGGCAGCATGAGCGCGACCAGGTCGAAGGTGATCCAGTTGAACATGTAGAGGGCCACCGCGAAGCGAAAGGGGATGTTGGCCCAGGCCGCGCGCAGGGTGGCGAGGAAGGATTCATGGCCCTGCGCGTCGGCCGCGGCCAGCACATGCGCGGGCTCGCGGATGACCGCGAAGATGAGCAAGAAGGGGATGACCGCCAACCCGCCGAACAGGGCCGCAATGAGCAAGTACCCCTGCTGTTGGGTCAGGCCGTGGCGCAGGGCCGTGTCCAGAATTTGCGGCGCGGCCACCGCGGTGGTCAGCGAAGCCAGCAGGTTGAAGAACATGCGGTAGGTGGTCAGCGAGGTGCGCTCGTCGTAGTCGGGGGTGATTTCGGGCGTCAGCGCGTAGTAGGGGATGGACACCAAGGTCTGCAGCGTGTCCGAGAGCATGAAGGTGGCCATGACCGTCGCGGCCACGGCCCACGGCGAGGACCAGGGCGGCGCCCACCACAGGGCCACGAAGCCCAGGCCGTAGGGCACCGCGAACCAGAGGAAGAAGGGCCGCCGCCGTCCCCAGCGGGTGCGCACCCGGTCGCTGAGCATGCCCACCAGGGGGTCGTTGATCGCGTCCCACAGCAGGCCCAACAGCGCGGCGAAGGACGCCAGCCGCGGCTCCAGCCCCACCACATCGGTGAGGAAGATGGCGTAGAAAATCTGCCGCAGGGTGCCGAAACTGGCCAGGCTCCAATCGCCGGAGCCGTAAACCAGTTTGACCCACACCGACAGGGGCCGGGGCGCGGGCTCGCTGTGCTGGCCGAGTTCACGGGCGGCTTCGCGCATGATGCCTCCTTGGGGGGACGCGGGTCACCCTTCGGGCGGACGGAAGAGTTGGTCCAACAGGTCGAGCACGGCCTCCTGTACATCCTCCCGCTGGGGCAGGGTGCCCATGAGGCCGTACATGGGCGCGGCCTTGTGGGGCAGGGCCTCGTCGCCCGAGCCGCGGAACAGTTTGGGCGCCAGGCGAATCAGCGCCCGGCTCACCCGCGCGGGCAGCATGCGCAGCAGCCAGGCCGTGAAGCGCACCAGGCCGCGCTCCAGCGTGCGCCGCGGGCTGGGACGCCGCACCTGGGCCACGGCCGCGTGCCAATCGTCCAGGAACGCGTCCACCACGCGCGCGTGGGCCGGCACGATGGTAAAGTGCAGGCTGGGCGGCCGGTGCTGCCGATCCAGGTGCCAGCCGCGGCGGGCCATCTCGTCCGCGAGTTCGTACACCTCGTAGGGCTCCCGACTGCCCACCGCGAACACGGTCATCACCGGCTCGCCGTACACGAACAGGCCCGGGATGGCCGCGAACGCGGCTTGCAAACGCTGCGCGGTCTGCATGGCCTGCTGCGCCAGGCGCAGGTAGCCCGCGCGGCCCAGGTAGTGCATCACGGCCCAGGCCGCGGCAATGGGCCCGGCCGGACGGGTGCCCGCCATGCTGGGCGAGGCGTAGATGCCGCCGGGCCAGTCGGTGTAGGCGAAGAACTGATAACGCCGCAGCCCCGCATCGCGGTACAGGATGACCGACACGCCCTTGGCCGCGTAGCCGTACTTGTGCGCGTCGGCCGAGATGGAGGTCACCCCCGGCACCCGAAAGTCGAAGGGCGGCACGGGATACCCCAACTCCCGCACAAAGGGCAGCATGAAGCCGCCCACGCACGCGTCCACATGGAAGAGCGCGCCGTGGGCCTGCGCGATGGCCGCCATCTCGGGGATGGGATCCATCACGCCCTGAGGGTAGGAGGGCGCGGAGCCGACCACCAGCACCGTGTTGGGCGTGAGGGCCCGCTGCAACGCGTCCACATCCGCGCGGAAGTCGGGCCCCACGGGGATGTGCACGGGCCGCACGCCAAAATAATGCGCGGCCTTCTCGAAGGCCGGATGCGCGGTGACGGGCAGCACCATCTCGGGCTCGGTGATGCCCTTCTCGGCCCGGCCCCAATCGCGGGCCGTCTTGACCGCCATGAGCAGGCTCTCGGTGCCGCCCGAAGTCAGCGTGCCCACCGTGTCCTCGTCGCCGCCCAGCAGGCCCGCGGTCATGGCCACCACCTCGGTCTCCATGCGCCGCACGCTGGGAAAAGCCGTCGGATTGAGCGCGTTCTCGGAGAAAAACAGCGCGCTGGCGGCCTGCAACACCTCCAGCAGGTCGTCGTCCACATAGTACACCAGGCTGAAAACCCGGCCTTCGCGCCAGCGTGCGTCGCGGGCCTTCATGGCGCGCATGGCGTCCAGCAATTCGTCTTTGGAGCGCCCCTTCTCGGGCAACGGGCGGACGGGGGACATAGGGCTTGCCTCCACGAAAGCGCCAGGCTCGACGGCTCGGTTGGGGTGCGTCCCGGGGCCGCGGGGCAGGGGGAACGGCTCCGCCGCGGCTCTGGTCAGGGGGATGGCCGCCGCGCGGCTACTCCCAGGTGCGGGTGTCTTCGATGGCCGCCGCGTCGGGGGGCAGCGCGTCCACGAATTCCACGCCGTCCAGGCGGAACTTGATGGCCTCGCGCGCGGCCTGCTGCAGGGCCGCGGCCAGGGCCTCGCGGTCCGCGTCGGCCGCGGGCGCGACCCGCAGGATGAGGTAGTCCCGATGCTCCTGGCGGCTGACCACGGCCTGCCAGGCCCGCGCCTGCGGGAAGCGGCGCATCAGGTCCTCCAACTGCCGCGGGTGCAGGAACATGCCCCGCACCTTGACGGCCGCGCCCACGCGGCCGCGCCAGCCCATGAGCCGCGGGGTGGTGCGGCCGCACACGCAGGGCTCGGGGTTCAGGGCCGACAGGTCGCCCGTGCCGAAGCGCACCAGCGCGTACTCGGTGTGGAACAGGGTGACCACCACCTCGCCCGTCTCGCCGGGCGGCAGGGGCTGGCCCGTGTTGATGTCGCAAATCTGGACCAGCACATCCTCGGGCACATGCCAGCCGTCCTCGGCCTCGCACTCGTAGCCCAGGTTGCCGCACTCCGCGGTGCCGTAGCCCTGGCGCACGACGCGCACGCCCTTCTCGTGCAGGGTCTGACGCAACGAGGGCGGCAGGGGCTCCGCGGTGACGAAGGCCTTTTCCACCTGCAAAGTCAGACCCAGGGCCGCGGCCTTGTCCAGCAGCGCGTTGAGGTACGAGGGCAGGCCCACATAGCCGTTGACGCCCAGCGCGTGCATGGCCTGGACCTGCTGCTCCAGATTGCCCACGCCGCCGGGCAGCACCACGCAGCCCACGGCCCGCAGCCCTTCCTCGAACATGGCTCCGGCCGGGGTCAGGTGGTAGGCGAACGCGTTGAGCACCACATCGCCGGGGCCGAAGCCCGCGGCCCGCAACGCCGAGGCCCAGCGCCAGTAGTCGGGCCGGTCGGCCTCGGGCTCGTAGATGGGCCCCGGGGACTGGAACACCCGCTTGAGCGCGGCCACGGGCACCGCGAGCAGGCCGCCGAAGGGCGGGTCCTGGGCCTGGAGTTCGGCCAGGTCGTCCTTGCGCAGCACGGGGATGCGGGCCAGGTCGGCCTCGCTGCGGATGTCCGCGGGGCTGAGCCCGGCCTGCTGCAGACGGCGGGCGAAGCCGGGCGCGTGCTCGGCCAGATGGCGAATCAGCGCGGGGATGTCACGGTGGGGCATGGGTCGGCTCCTGAGATTCTACGAGAGCAGGGCTTCCAACAGTTGGGGCAGGTCGCCGTAATCGTACGGGGGGCGTTTGCGCACCGCGTCCCAC
>JAADEN010000176.1 GCA_013153375.1 Chloroflexota bacterium
CCACGGCCACCGCCTCGCCCACGCCGCGGACCACCGCAACCTTCACGCCCGAGCCCACCGCGACGCCCCAGGGCAAGCCGCAAGCCGGGCCGCCGCCGCCTCAGCCCCGCCCCGCGCTGGGGGGCGCAGGGGTGCCCCTGCCGCTGCAAACCGACGACCTCGACTGGGCCGCGTTCGCGTTCGTGGCGCGGGCCATGAACCAGACCGAGCGCGGACGGCACTATCTGGCCCTGTACCAGCAGCACCACCAGGAGTGGCTGGCCCTGCAAGCCGCGGATCCCGCCTGGGCCCAGCGCACCCACGACCTGTTCAAGGCCTGGGAGCCCGCGGCGCAGGCGCTGATGTACGGGCAGGGCGACCAGATGCGTCTGACCCCCGGGCTGGTGGCCATGACCCGCGCCTACCTGGACGACCTGGCCGCCCGCGGCAGCCCGGAACTGGCCGCGGCCATCCGCACCGAGAGCGCCTACATCCCCTGGGGTGGGCTGGCCGACGCCACGGTCAACGCGGCCTGGATCGCCATCCTGGGCGCGCCTCCTCCGCCGCCTGCGCCGCCGTCCTCACCGCCCGCGGCCACGCCCGTGCCCTGAGACCGCGGCCCGCGGCCTGAGGCCGACTCGTCTGTGAAGAATCCGCCTGCAGGCCGGCCTCATGCATGTTTCCCCCGAGGCTGGTACAATTGGGGGCATTCGGAGCGAGAACCATGAACGATGCTTCTTTCCGCGCCGGGTTCGTGGCCGTGGCCGGACGGCCCAATGTGGGCAAGTCCACCCTCATCAACGCGCTGGTAGGGCAGAAGATCGCCGCGGTGTCGCCCAAGCCGCAAACCACCCGCAAACGGCAACTGGGCATTCTGACCACCGAACGCGGCCAAATCGTGTTCGTGGACACGCCGGGCATCCACAAGCCCGTGCACAAGTTGGGGCAGGCCCTCAACGAGGAGGCCCGCCAGGCCCTGGCCGATGCGGATGTGGTGCTGTTCGTGGTGGACGCGTCCCGGCCGCCCACGCCCGAGGACGAGATGGTGGCCCGCCACATCCGGGCCCTGGAGGAGCCGCGGCCCGTGATTCTGGCCCTGAACAAGGCCGATCTGGTCTCGGGCGACCAGCGGGCCGCGCAGGAGGCCCTGTACGCGCCCCTCGTGCCCGACGCGGAGCGGGTGTGGATCTCCGCGCTCACGGGCGAGAACCTGCCCGCGCTGCTCAATCGCCTGTTCGCACTCTTGCCGCCCGGCCCGCCCTTCTACGACCCCGACCAGGTCACCGACCTGTACGAGCGGGACATCGCGGCGGACCTGATCCGCGAGGCCGCGCTGCAACACCTGCGGGACGAGGTGCCCCACAGCATCGCGGTGCGCATCGACGAGTACAAGGAGCGGGAGAGCGGCGCGGCGTACATCGCGGCCACTTTGTTCGTCGAGCGCGACTCGCAGAAGGGCATCGTCATCGGCCGCAAAGGCTCCATGCTCAAGCAAATCGGCATCACCGCGCGCAAGGCCATCGAGGAGATGAGCGGCCGACGGGTCTATCTGGACCTGCGGGTCAAGGTGCGCAAGAACTGGCGCAACGACGAGGCCTTTTTGCGTCAATTTGGCTTTGCGCGCCCCAAAGGCAAGGGCGCCAAACGCGGCCAGCGCCGCGGCTGAAGCGGAGGTCGAGATGAACCCGCCGCGCCTCACCCGGAGGGATTTCCTCAAACTGAGTTTGAGCGCCGCGGGCGCGTGGCTGTTGGCCCCCTGGCTGCGTCGCGGGCCGCAAGCGGAGTTTCCCGCGGCCGAGTATCTGGGTCGCAACAACACCCACGGCCGCATCGAGGTGTACGCCCGGCCCGACGCGACCACCTCGCCGGTGGAGTACCTGTTCGAGGACGCGGTGGTGCCCTGGTATCGGGAGGTGGTGGGCTATCAGCCCTATCGCCTCAGCCAGCGGTTCGTGGACATCGGCCGGGGCTATGTGTGGGCGCCGTATTTGCAGCCCGTGCGCAACCAGCCCAACACGCCGCTGAACGAACTGCCCACCTACGGCGCGCAGCCCGGCTTTTGGGCCGAGGTCACGGTGCCGTATGTGGACATCTATCAGGACAACCCGCCGCCCCGCTCGCCGTGGCTCCAGCATACGCCTTACCCGCGGCTGTATTACACGCAAGTTTTGTGGATCGACGGGCTGAAAACCGACGATCAGGGGCGGGTTTGGTATCATGTCACCGAACGCTACGGCTCGTATGGCGACACTTTCTGGGCCCTGGCCGAGGCTTTTCGGCCTTTGACGCCCGCCGACCTGGAACCCATCACGCCCGATGTGGCCGACAAGCGCATCGTGGTGGATGTCACTTATCAAACGGCAGCGTGCTATGAAGGCAAGACCGAAGTGTATTTCTGCCGTGTGTCCACGGGCGCCAAGTACGACGCCGCGGGCAAACCCACCGACGAGTGGGCCACGCCTTTGGGCGTCAATCCGATTTGGCGCAAACTGGTGTCGGTCCACATGAGCGGCGGCACCACCGGCGGCGGATACGACCTGCCGGGCATCGCGTGGAGCATGTTGTTCGTGGGCGAGGGCGTGGCCCTGCACAGCACTTTTTGGCACAACAACTTCGGCGTGCCCATGTCCCACGGCTGCGTGAACCTGCGGCCCGAAGACGCCAAATGGGTCTTCCGCTGGACGCAACCGGTGGTGCCCTACGACCCCGGCGACAAGACCGTCGGCATGCCGGGGGGAACCATCGTGGAAGTCATCGAGGCCTGACGCCTCGGACACAACGGCAGGAGGTAGCATCATGACCGCCCCCACTGTGGGATTGGTAGCCGCATTCGTCGCGGGCCTGGGCTCGTTCCTCACGCCCTGCGTATTGCCCCTGGTGCCCGCGTACATCAGTTATCTCACCGGTCGCTCGCTGGGCATGCAGCAGAGCAGTGAGGACGAGGACGGCGCGGGCGCGCGCTGGCACGCGTTCACCCACGGCATCGCGTTCATTTTGGGCTTCAGCGCGGTGTTCATCGCCCTGGGCCTGGCGACCTCGGCCCTGGGCCAGTTGCTGTTCAACTACCGCTTCTACCTGGCCCGCATCGGCGGCCTGGTGGTCATCCTCTTCGGCCTGCACATGACGGGCCTGGTGCGCATCCCCTTCCTGGCCTACGACATTCGCTACGAGGCCGACGAAGTGGTGGAGAAGGGCGGCTATCTGGCCTCGTTCTTGCTGGGCGTGTTCTTCTCCGCGGGCTGGTCGCCGTGCGTGGGCCCCGTGCTGGGCGCGATCCTGACCTACAGCCTGCAAGGCGGTTCCGCCTGGGTGGGCGCGTACCTGCTGGCCGCGTACTCCGCGGGCCTGGCCGTGCCCTTCCTGCTGGCCGCGCTCAGCGTGGATTGGGTGACCAAGTTCCTCACCCAATACGGCAAACTGACCCACTATGTGGAAGTCGCCATGGGCGTGGTGCTCATCGTGTTGGGCATCCTGCTCTTCATGGGCTCCCTGGAGCGGCTCTCCACGGTGCAGACCTTCGGCGACCTGCTGCGCATCCTTTTCCCGTGAGGTGTGATGGTGGATTCGGACGACGCGCTGCGCGGCCAGGCCCGCCGTGCGCTGTTCTACGGCCTGGCGTGGGGTTTGGGGATGATCCTCTTGGGCCTGGCCGCGTGGGTGTTCCTGCGCCGCGCGGCGGCCAGGTCCGCGGCCGCGGGCTCGCTGGTCGTGGGGCAGCCCGCGCCCGACTTCACCCTGCGCACCCTCACGGGCGACGAGGTGCGCCTGGGTGACCAGCGCGGCCGGGTGGTGGTCCTCAACCTGTGGGCCACCTGGTGCGAGCCGTGCAAGGCCGAGATGCCCCTGCTGCAGGCCCTGGCCGTGCGGCATCCCGACGACCTGGTGGTGCTGGGCGTGAACTACGGCGAAGAACCCGAGACCGTGGCCGCGTTCGTGGACGAGTACGGCCTGACCTTTCCCATCTTGTTGGACCCGCAGCACCAGGTGGTGCGGCTGTATGGGGTGCGCGGCCTGCCCACCACGGTGTTCATCGACGCGCAGGGCCGCGTGCAGGGCGTGCATCTGGGCGCGTTGGACGCGGCCGCGCTGCGAAAGTACCTGCGCCCTCTGGGAGTGGAGCCATGAAACTGCCGGTGACCGTGTATGTGCAGCCCGACGACCCGCGCAGCCAGGAGGTGCTGGCCTGGGTGCGCGAACTGGAGCCCGCGCTGGATCTGCAAGTGGTGGTGCTGGATGTGAGCCGCGATCCGGCCCTGGCCCGCCGCCTGCGCGGGCGCGTGCCGCGCGTCGAGGTCGGGCGCTACCGCCTCGAGGGCGACTTCGACCGCACCCAACTGGAGGTCACCCTGCGCGCGGCCCGGGAGGGCCACGAGTTCCGCCGTGAACTGGCCGCGGAACGGGGCGCCGACCTGCGCCTGGATCGCCTTTCCTGGGGCGATCGCATCATGTTCTACATCTCCAAGCACTTCCTCACGGGCTTCGTCATCTTTCTGGGCCTGTATGTGGGGCTGCCCTTCCTCGCGCCGGTGCTCATGAAGGCCGGTTGGACCGGCCCGGCCAAGGTGCTCTACAAGACCTACAGCGTGACCTGCCACCAGTTGGCCTTTCGCTCCTGGTTCCTGTTCGGGGAACAACCGGCCTATCCCCGGGCCGCGGCCAAGGTCCCGGGCCTGCGCACCTTCGGCGAGGCCACCGGCCTGGACGAAAACGACCTGTGGGCCGCGCGGCAGTTCATCGGCGACGAGCGCCTGGGCTACAAAGTGGCCTTTTGCGAGCGGGATGTGGCCATCTGGGGCGCGTTCTTCCTCTTTGGCGTGTACTACTGGGTGCGCAAGCGCCAGGGCCGCCCGCCCAAGCCCCTCAAGTGGTACTGGTGGATCCTCATCGGCTGGGTGCCCATCGGCCTGGACGGGTTCTCGCAAATCTTGAGCCAGTTTCCCGGCTCGCCCCTGCCCTACCGCGAGAGCACGCCTCTGCTGCGCACCCTCACGGGCTTCATCTTCGGCCTGACCACCGCGTGGTTCATGATCCCCCAGATGGACGAGAGCATGGAGGAGACCTATCGCCTCTTGCTCAAGCGGTTGCGACACGCGACCCGCACCCCAGAAGGGCGCTGAGCCTGGAGGACGCGGCCATGCCCTTTGTCGAGCGAAACGGTTTGCGCTGGTGGGAGGACGAGGTTTTGGCCGGGCTGGGCGTGCGGCACGGGTTCTTCACCCGCCACGGCGGGGTGAGCCCTGCGCCGTGGGCCAGCCTGAACATGGGCGGTTCGGTGGGCGACGCGCCCGCGCATTGGCGCGAGAACCTGCGCCGCGCCTTCGCGGCGCTGGATCTGGACCCTGCCTCGCGTTACGATGTCTGGCAGGTGCACGGCGCGCACCCGGTGCGGGCCGAGGCGCCCCGCCGCCCCACCATGCCGCCCCTGCAGGCCGACATCATCCTCACGGCCAACCCGCGGGTGACCCTGCTCATGCGCTTTGCCGACTGCGTGCCCGTGCTGCTCTACGACCCGCGACGGCGGGCTCTGGCCCTGGTCCACGCGGGCTGGCGGGGCACGGTGGCCGGCGCGGCCGCGGCCGCGGTGCGGGCCTTGGAGCAGGCTTACGGCACCCGCCCGCGGGAAGTCATCGCGGTCATCGGCCCATCCATCGGCCCCGAAGAGTACGAGGTCGGCGCGGAAGTCGCGGCCCAGGTGCAGGCCGCGTTCGGGCCTCAGGTCGCGGCCCGCTTCTTGCCCCGCCGAAACGGGCGCTGGCACTTCGACCTGTGGGCGGCCAACGCGTGGCAATTGCGGCAGGCTGGCGTGGGCCA
>JAADEN010000217.1 GCA_013153375.1 Chloroflexota bacterium
TCTACATGGTTCGCCTGCACCCTCCGCGGCCGACATGCTTGACATTCGCTGGGGGTTGCAGTAGAATGTTGGGCGCTGCGGAGATGTGGGCCCGTAGCGCAGTTGGGAGCGCACCTCAATGGCATTGAGGGGGTCGCGGGTTCAAGTCCCGCCGGGTCCACCAAGAACAGGCAGGGGCGGAAGCCCTGCGCTTACATCACCAGCCCCAGGGTCGTTACCTTGGGGCTGGTGTGGTTCTACCTCTGGCGGGGTGGGTTGAGCGGATCGGTTTTGGTTTGTGGGACGGAGATGAGCCGTGTTTACCCTCCAGGATCTGCAACGCGCGATACGCCAGGGCCGCATTCGCATTACCTCGCACGCGAAAGAGGAGATGTGGAATGACCGGGTCGGTCCGCAAGGGGTATTCTTTACCGTGCTGGAGGGCCACCCCGAAGTGGTCGAAGCCTATCCGACGCCCCAAGGGCGACCTTTTCCCATGATGCTGGTTTTGGGTTGGATTTCGGAGAAGGAGCCTTTGCACTCCTTATGGGCCTATGACGGCGAAAAAAGGATGGCCATCTTGATTACGGTGTACCGGCCGGATCCCTCCCGCTGGGATGAAACCTTTCGCAGACGAAAGCGGTGAAGGAGGACATTCATGAGCAAGCCCGAATTCCCAACCAAGTGCCCTCTTTGCGGCGCGCCGGTGAAAGTTCACCGCCAGGAAATCGTGGTGCGTGGTGGCACGCATGCGGCCGTCTTTGAGGATTGGGTGGGGGAATGCACGCGCTGCGGTGAAGTGCTCTTTACGCCTGAGACGGTCGAGCGAGAGTTCGCTCTTCGACGGCAGTTAGAGGCAGGTCGCTTCGATGGGTTGCGTCCGGTGGGGAAACTTTTTGTTGCCGAGGCTGTTTGATTCGCTCGCCTGCGTGCCAAATGGGCGTGTTCTGCTTGCCGGAAGCAGATTCATCACGCGAAAGAGCCCTTGGCCTCGCCAAGGGCTCGTGCGTTTTTAAGCCGTCGGGTTGATGGCGCGGGTTGCCCAGGGATGGCTCAGCGCGCCGCGGCGCGTAGTTCCTGCTTGAGCCGGGCGATGGTGGGGATGGGCGTGGGATCCACGCCGTAAGCCAGGGCCAGATAGTAGGCCGCATAATCCCCCCATTGGAGCAAACTCCACTGCTGGGCCAGCGCGTGGGGCCCGGACGCCAACAGCACCTCCGCGGCGATGCCTTCGGCCGCGAAGATGGCCTGGGTGTGCGTCACCCGCAGCCGGTTGCGGGGGTGCAGGGCCTGGGCGTCCAGGAACAGGGCCAGCGCGTCGTGGCGCAGGCTCGCGGGCTGACGCAGCCCGGCCAGGGTGTTGTGGTCGGCCTCGGGCAGCGCGTCGAATTGGGCCCAGGCTTTGGCCAGTTCGTTGATTTGCCCCTTCCAACGGCGGGCGACCGGCGCCAGAAATTGAGCGCCGAACACGGTGACCCGGCGCTGGTGCAGGCGCTCGGCCAACCGCTTGGCCGGGTTCTGAGGGGCGGGCGTTTCGAACGCGAACGCGTCCTGGCGCTCTTCGAGGAGTTGCGCGGTGGCGCGCAGTTCGTCTTCAGGGTCGTTCAACAGGCCCAGGCGGGCGAAGAGGGCCAGCAACAGGGCGAAAGTGAGGCCGACCGCGGCCCGCGGCTGTCCGTGGTGGACGAACTTCCACAGGGGCGCGGCGTGCTGCTGCGCCAGTTCGGCCAGGCGTCCGCCCGTGGTGAGGGCCAGCCAGCGGCAGCCGCGGGCGTGGGCCGCGCGGGCCGCGCTCAGGGTTTCCTCCGTGTTCCCCGAGTGGGACGAGGCCACCACCAGCACCCCTTCGCCCTGGGCCCAGCCGGGCAGGTCGTAGTTGCGCCACACCAGCACGGGGACGGCCAGGCGCTCCTGCGCATAGCCAACCAGCAGGTCGCCCGCGATGGCCGAGCCGCCCATGCCCGCCAGCACCACGGCCTGGAGGCGGCCGTTGGAGGGCAGGGGCAGGTGCTGTCCCTCGGCCCAACCCTGCCGCAGTTGGGCGGGGAGCGCCCGAATCTCCGCGTACATGTCTTGCGAATCGAGGCGCGCCTTGTGTTGCGGATCGTCCATGACCAACATGAGGGCCTCCCAAAGGTATCAGGGATTGGGCAGCGCGGCGAGGATATCGCCCGCGAAGTCGTTGAGGTTCCAGGTGTCGTAGCGGCTGAGGCCCAGCCGCACGATGACCGCCTGCCGCGAGGGCACCACCAGCACGACCTGGCCGTCGTGGCCCAGCGCGGCGAACGCGTCGGGCGGCAGGTCGGGCCAGCGGCGGCCTTCGCCTTCGGCCAGGCCCTGGTTGAGCCACCAGTGCGCGCCGTATTCGCCCCGCGCGGCCGCGGTGGGCTGGAGCGAAAAGGCTACCCAGCCTTCGGGCAGGATGCGCCGGCCCTCCCACATCCCGTCCTGCAAATAGAGCAGCCCAAAGCGGGCCCAGTCGCGGGCCGACGCGTACATGTACGACGAGCCCACCCACGAGCCGCTGGCGTCGGGCTCGAGCACCGCGGTGGTCATGCCCAGCGGCCCGAACAGGGTCTGATGCGGAAAGGCCCAATACCCGGCCAGGTCGGGGCCGAAATCGAGGCGAATCAGCCGGGCCAGCAGGTTGGTGCTGCCGCCGCTGTAGTTCCACCAGGTGCCGGGCGGGGCCTTGAGGGGCCGGGCGGCCATGTACGCGCCCATGTCGGCCGTGTTGTAGAGCATTTGCAGCACATCCGCGTGCAGGTCGCCGTAATCTTCGCGGAAATCCAGGCCGCTGGTCATGCGCAGCAGGTGCTCCCAGGTGATGGCCTGCCGCGGGTCGTCGGGCCGGGCGTACCACTCGGGCGCGGGCGCGGGTTCGTTGGGGGACAGGCCCTTTTGGGCCAGGTAGATGCCCACCAGGGCCGAGGTCACGCTTTTGGTCATGGACCAGCCCAACAAGGGCGTTTGGGGCGTGATGCCCGGCGCGTAGCGTTCGCCCACCAGTTGGCCCTGGTGGATCACCACCACCGCGCGGGTGCGCTTGGGTCGGGCGGGATCGGGCTCCGCGAAGGCCCGCTCCAGCGCGGCGGCCAGTTCGGGGATGTCGCTGCCCGCGGCCGTGTTCTGGATGGGCGTCGCCTCGCCCTGGGGCCAGAGGGCCTGGGGATCGGGCGCGGGCGCGGCGGGCAGTTCCAGGCCGCCCAGCGCGTGGGGGCCGGGCCCGGCCAGCAGGGTGCAGCCCAGGTTGGGCCGGTAGATGGCCCGTTGCGGCTCCAGCCAGCCCCACAGCGAGGCCCGCACCTGGGCCGTGTCGGGGTCCACCTGCACCCGCAGGTAGGGCACCAGGGGGTTGTCGGGCAGGTCGGCCATGACCTGCTCCACGGGGAAGCCGGCCACGAAGTGCTCGGAGCACACGGTCTTGGCCGTGTAGCCCGTGGCCACCCGCAGCATGGGCCGCAGGTAGCGGATGTAGCCCACGGCCAGGGCCGCGAGCAGGGCCAACAGCACGAAGAGAAGGAGCGCGCGGGTGCGGGACATGGGATGCCTCCCAGGGGGAAGGAGCGGCTGGGGCCGCAGGGCCTACGCGGTCGCGCCCACCGCGCGCAGGAAGTCGGCCAGCAGGCCGTACGCGGTGGTGTGGGGCGTGGGGTCGTCCTCCCGCAGCGCGAGGCGGCCCAGCACATCGGTCTCCAGTTCCACGATGGACGAGGTGCCCATCACGCCGTAGAGGGGCGATTCGGGCCCGACCAGTTGCGGCTCGACCCTGGCCTCGATGTCGCCCTCGGGCGTGCGGCGGGCCGAGCACACCAGTTTCCAGCGCTTGCCCTGCGCGGCCGCGGCCCGGATGTCGTCCAGGGTCAGGTGGCGGATGCCCGTGCGCTGCACCTGCTGGGGCTTGAAGGGTCGGTCCATGAACACGGTGACCAGCGCGGCCACCTTGATGGCCGCGTCCCAGCCGTCGATGTCGCCCGAGGGGTCGGTCTCCGCGATGCCAATGCGCTGCGCGTAGGCCACGGCCTGCTCCAGGGTCTCGCCGTACTGCTCCATGCGGCTGAGGATGAGGTTGGTGGTGGAGTTCAGGATGCCGCGGAACGCCTGTACCTGGGCCGCGGGCAGGGTGGCTTCGTACAGCGCGAACACGGGCGCACCGTCCATGACCGCGGACTCGAAGAGGAAGCGGCGGCCCTGGCAGCGGGCCAGGTGGCGCAGTTCGTGGAACGCGTGCACCACCGGGCCCTTGTTCGCGGTGATGGCGTGCATCCCCCGCTCCAGGGCCAGGCGCAGGTGCGAGATGGCCGGTTCGCCGGTCTCGTAGTTGACCGGCGTGTTCTCGAACAGGACATCCGCGGCCACCCGTCGCACGAAGTCCAGGCTGTCGGTGGGCGGGGGCTCGGCGCTCAGTTGGCTCAGGTCCCCACCCTGTTCGGCCAGTTCCAGGGCCTGGGTCAGATCGAGGCCCGCGGGGTTCAGGGCCATGCCGTGGCGACCGGTGGCGATGCCGGTGACCACCACCTCCAGGCCGTAGCGGGCGCGCAGTTCGTCGGTCTTACGCTGCAGCAGTTGGGCCAGGGCACGGCCCACATTGCCGAATCCGAGCAGGGCAGCACGATAGACGGGCATGGCAGCCTCCTATGCCAGGGGTTCTTTGAAGTCGTAGATGCCGTCGCGCACGGCCCACACCCGGCCGCACTGGGGGCACGGCAGGCGGTCGTCGCGGCGGGTCAGGGGGCCGAAGCCGCACGCGGGACAACGAAAGCGCGGCTCGGTCGCGGCGGGGGCCGGCCCGCTCTCGGAGATTTTTTCCCCCGTTGTAACGGCCACGGCCCGCACGAACACGCTGGGCGTCAACTGCCACCAATCGCCGGTGCGTTGGGCCAGCGCGTCCAGCGCGACCAGCACCGAGGTGGGCACCAGGCGCTTGAGCAGGTTCAGGCGGAAGTGGGACACGGTGAGGCGGCGCTGGATGCGGAAACCGGCCGCGCGCAACCAGTCCTCGACGGCCCGCGGGTGGAAGTCGTAGTTGAGAGGTGCAAATTCGATAGGTTCGAGGGTGAAAGGGCTCCAGTTTTGACGGCGCAGAAGGTAGCGCAGGATGGCCTTGAGGTGGCGCTTGCTGGCGAATTCGAGGATGAACAGGCCGCCGGGGCGCAGCACCCGACGCACTTCGGCCAGGGCCCGCTGGGGATCGGCCATGTGGTGCAGCACCCGAATCATGGTCGCGGCGTCGAAGAAGGCATCCATGAAGGGCAGGGTGTAGGCGTTGCCCGCGACATAGACGAAGCGTCCGTCGCGGCCCAGGCGGCGCTGGGCCTCTTGCAGCATGGTGCGGGAGTAGTCCAGCAGCACCACCCGCTGGAAGCCCGTGTAGCGGGGCGTGTTGCGGCCCGCGCCCGCGCCGACCTCCAGCAGCCATTGGCCGCGCGCGCCGCGCAGCAAGCGGCGCAGCGCGATGGCCTCCACCCGGTCCTCGTACTCCCGGCCGCCGCGCTCCCAGAAGCGCTGTTGGTAGTCGGAGCCCTCGTAGTCGCACACGGGGGGGAGGTCGGGGGACCCCACCCCCCGTTCCCCCCTCCCCTCATAGAGGAGGGGGGCCTGCGCGTCGGGTGATGGGCGCAGCAGCGCTGCGCCCCTACGATCGGCTACCGGCCGACGGCTATCGGCTGCGCCCGCAGACCCCACCCCCCGTTCCCCCCTCCCCTCATAGGGGAGGGGGGCCTGCGCGTCGGGTGGGCGCAGCAGCGCTGCGCCCCTACCGGTTGTTGGCGGGCGATGGGCGGCTTTC
>JAADEN010000105.1 GCA_013153375.1 Chloroflexota bacterium
GGGCCCGTCCGCCTCGCGCGCCTCCGCGGCGCGCAACGCGCGCTCCAGCAAATCCAACAGCGTGGCCTGCTCCTCGGGGGTCAGGCCCGCGAGCAGGGCTTCGAACTTGCGGCCGTGCGCGGCCAGGGCCTGTTGGTACACGGCCTCGCCCTCGGGGGTGAGGAAGAGTTGCAGCGCGCGCCGATCGTGAGGGTGCGGCTGCCGCGCCACCCAACCGCGGTTTTCGAGTTGGCGCACGGCCACGCTCACCGTGGGCGCGCGCAGGCCCAGGCCGCGCGCCAGGTCGTGCAAACTGCATCCCGGCCGGGCGTGCAGGAAGTCCAGCACGGCCAGATGCGCGGGCGAGACCGGCGACGCGACGGCCTCGGGCACGATGCGCCGCAAACGGGCGGTCAGGCGCAAGAATCGCTGCGCCTGCGGCGAGATGGAAGACGAAGACGAGGTCATGGACGGCTCAACTCCCAGCCTGGACAAAATAGTTAGTTAGCCTAACGAAGTGAAGTATAAGGCCAAAGCGCCCTTTTGTCCAGGGCCGAGGGTGTGGCAAAAGCCCGCGCCCAGGGCGGATGGCGGCGCGCCACGCCGCGGCGGCCGCGGGCCTCCCCCGGAGGTTTTCCCCCACCCCCAAAAGCAAGGGCGCGCCCCGCAGGACGCGCCCTGAACAGGCGTGGTCGGACCGCGGCTCACTTCTTGCCGTTGCCGCCGTTGGGCGTGAAGCCCTTGATCCAGGCCTCGTACATCTTGAGGCGGCGTTGCACATCCTGCTCCAGTTCGGCCAGCAGTTCCTCGGCCTCCTTGGGCCGCATCTTGACCAACTGGCTGAAGCGCCGCTCGGTGAAGATGTACTTCTCCAGGGGCTCCTTGACCCGGGAGTCCACCTGCAAGGGGTTCTTGCCCTGGGCCAGGCGGCGGGGGTCGAAGCGCAGCAGCGGCCAGTAGCCCGACAGCACGGCCAGTTTCTGGTGCAGCGCGCCGTAGCGCAGGTCGTAGCCGTGCGCGATGCACGGCGAGTGCGCGATGATGAGGCTGGGGCCTTCGTAAGCCTCGGCCTCCAGGAAGGCCTTGACCGTGTGGGTGTCGTTGCCGCCCATGGCCACGGTGGCCACATACACATGGCCGTAACTCATGGCCATCCAGGCCAGGTCCTTCTTGGGCGTGTTCTTGCCCGCGATGGAGAACTTGGCCATCGCGGCCCGCGGGGTGGCCTTGGAGGTCTGGCCGCCGGTGTTGGAATAGACCTCGGTGTCGAGCACCAGGATGTTGACATCGTAGCCCAGGGCCAGCACATGGTCCAGGCCGCCGAAGCCGATGTCATAGGCCCAGCCGTCGCCGCCCACGATCCACACGCTCTTGCGCACCAGGTAGTCGGCCAGGGCCAGCAGATCCCGCACCTCGGGCGTGGGCTCCAGTTCCTGCAAGCGCCGCTTGAGCGCGGCCACCCGCGCCCGCTGGGCCTGGATCTCCTCTTCGGTGCGCTGCTCCGCGGTCAGGATCTCGTCGGCCAACTCGGTGCCCACCCGCTCCGCGAGGGCGCGCAGCAGGCCCTCGGCCATGTCCTTCAGTTTGTCCACGGCCAGGCGCAGGCCCAGGCCGAACTCCGCGTTGTCCTCGAAGAGGGAGTTGTTCCACGCGGGGCCCAGGCCCTGGCGGTTGTAGGACCAGGGCGTGGTGGGCAGGTTGCCGCCGTAGATGGACGAGCAGCCCGTGGCGTTGGCCACGATGAGCCGGTCGCCGAACAGGCGGGTGAGCAGCGAGAGGTACGGCGTCTCGCCGCAGCCCGCGCACGCGCCCGAGAACTCGAACAGAGGCTCCAGCAGTTGCACATCCTTGACCGCGTTGTGCTTGAGGGCCTGGCGGTCCGGGTCGGGCAGTTGCAGGAAGAAGTCCCAGTTCTCGGCCTCCTGCTCCCGCAGCGGGGGCTGCGGCCGCATGTTGATGGCCTTGCGGTTGGGGTCGTTCTTGTCCACCACCGGGCAGTATTCCACGCACAGGGAGCAGCCCGTGCAGTCTTCGGGCGCGACCTGGATGGTGTAGGCCAGGCCCTTGAACTGCCGCCACTTGGCCTCCATGTGTTTGAAGGTGGGCGGCGCGTCCTCCAGGAACTTGGGATCGTACACCTTGGCCCGGATGACCGCGTGGGGGCAGACGATGACGCACTTGCCGCACTGGATGCACAGGTCGGGCTCCCACACGGGGATCTCCAGCGCGATGTTGCGCTTCTCATACTTGGTGGTGCCGCTGGGGTAAGTGCCGTCCGCGGGCAGCACGCTCACGGGCAGGCGGTCGCCCTCGCCGGCGATCATCTTGCCCAGCACATTGCGCACGAATTCGGGCGCGGGGCCCACGATGGGCGGCCGCAGGTCGAAGTCCGCGGTGACCTGGTCGGGCACTTCCACCTCGTACAGGTGATCCAGCGCGGCGTCCACCGCGGCGAAGTTCTGCTGCACCACATCCTCGCCCTTGATGCCGTAGGTCTTGCGGATGGCGTCCTTGATGCGGGCGATGGCCTCGTCGCGCGGCAGGATGCCGCTGATGGCGAAGAACGCGGTCTGCATGATGGTGTTGATGCGTCCGCCCAGCCCCACTTCGCGGGCCACCTTGTAGGCGTCGATGACATAGAACTTCAACTTCTTGCCCAGAATCTCCTCCTGGATGGTCCTGGGCAGGTAATTCCAGACCTCGTCAGGGCCGTAGGGGCTGTTGAGCAAGAAGGTCGCGCCCTCTTCCGCGTGCTTGAGCACATTGATGCGCTCCAGGAAGTGGAACTGATGGCAGGCCACGAAGTTGGCCTTTTGGATGAGGTAAGGCGCGCGGATGGGCTTGGGGCCGAAGCGCAGGTGCGACACGGTGACCGTGCCGGCCTTCTTGGAGTCGTACACGAAGTAGCCCTGGGCCCAGTTGTCGGTCTCGGTGCCGATGATCTTGATGCTGTTCTTGTTCGCGCCCACGGTGCCGTCGGAGCCCAGGCCGTAGAACAAGCCCCGGAAACGCTGCGGGTCGTGGAAGGTCTCGATGTCGAAGTCGGGGTCGAAGGCCAGGCTGGTGTGGGTCACATCGTCGATGATGCCCACGGTGAAGTGGTTCTTGGGCGCGTCCTGGGCCAGTTCGTCGTAGATGCCCTTGATCATCGCGGGGGTGAATTCCTTGGACGACAGGCCGTAGCGCCCGCCCACGATGAGGGGCCGCGTCGCGAAGGGCGCGCTGCCGGCCCGGAAGGCTTCCTCCACCGCGGCGACCACATCCAGATACAGGGGCTCGCCCAGGGAGCCGGGCTCCTTGGTGCGGTCGAGCACCGCGATGCGCCGCACCGTCGCGGGCAGGGCCGCGATGAAATGTTCCACCGAGAAGGGGCGGTAGAGCCGCACCCGCACCAGGCCCACCTTCTCGCCCTGGGCCAGCAGGTAGTCAATGGTATCGGCCACGGCCTCGGAGCCCGAACCCATGAGCACGATGACCCGGTCGGCCTCGGGATGGCCGTAGTACTCGAACAGGCGGTACTGCCGGCCCGTGAGTTGGGCGAACTTGTCCATGGTGCGCTGCACGATCTCGGGCACGGCCAGGTAGTAGGGGTTGACCGTCTCCCGGGCCTGGAAGTACACATCGGGGTTCTGCGAAGTGCCCCGAATGAAGGGATGCTCGGGCCGCATGGCCCGCTCCCGATGGGCCCGCACCAGGTCCATGTCGATCATGGCCCGAATCTGCTCGTCGGTGACGGGCTCGATCTTGCTGATCTCGTGGGAGACGCGGAACCCCTCCAGCACATGCAGGAAGGGCACCCGGGCCTCCAGGGTGGCCGCGTGCGCGATGAGGGCCATGTCCTGCGCGCTCTGCACCGAGGACGAGAACAGCATGGCAAAGCCCGTGGTGCGGGCGGCCATGACATCCTGATGGTCGCCGAAGATGGACAGGGCCTGCGCGGCGATGGAGCGGGACGCGATGTGGAACACCGCGGGGGTGAGTTCGCCCGCGATCTTGAACATGTTGGGCAACATGAGCAGCAGGCCCTGGGACGCGGTGAAGGTGGTCGTCAGCGCGCCGCCCTGCAACGAGCCGTGGACCGTACCGGCCGCGCCGGCCTCGCTCTGCATCTCCACCACCTTGGGCACGGTGCCGAAGATGTTGGGCTTGTGGTCCGCGGCCCAGGCGTCGGCGAACTCGCCCATGGGCGACGCGGGTGTGATGGGGTAAATGGCGATGACCTCGCTGACTTTGTAGGCTACCCGGGCGGTCGCTTCGTTGCCGTCAACGGTCACATAGTGGGGAGTGCTCATCTTCGCCTCCTGAAGTCGAACTGCCGTGCATCCCGACGCGTCACCGCGGCCAAGCCGCGGGAGAAGGGGCATGGACGAAAAAGAAACCCCGCCGCGGGGTGGATGGGCATGAAACCGGACTCAGTTCTATTGTACTCCAAAGCCCCCCGCGGGGATAGGCCGAATTTTCGGTTTGCGAAAGTCGGTAAAAGAAAAAGCCCCGCAAGCGGGGCTGTCCTGTTCGGCAAGGAGGCGCGCTCAGATGCGCAAGATCTCAGGGGCCAGGGAACGGAACCGCACGGGCCGGCCCTCTCGGCTGGGGACCAGCGCGTCCTCGGGCCCGAGTTCGCGCACGGCCCGCGGCAGACGCGAACCCAAGTCGGTCAACCCCCGGGCGCCGCCGTAGAAGCCCACCCGAAAGGCCCGCTGCCACGCCTCGGGCAGGGTGAACCAATGGCTGTAAGTGGTGGTGGCCAGGACCACCACGCGGCGGCCCAAGCCGCGCGTCAACACCGTGGTGATGGCCTGGTACAAGGCCGCGTCGCGGCGAGCCCGCTCGGCCCAGGCGTGCAAATCGTCCACTACCAAGACATACAGCGTGCGCCAATGGTCGTTCGGGATGCCTTCCTCCACCCAGCGGGCCCACTGCTGCCACGCCGCGGAGGGATCCAGGACCACCCGATCCGCGCGCTCACGGAAGAAGAGCGCATCGTCGGAATCGGAGGCATGGGGCGTGAAGATGTGAAGATCCAGATGGGAGGCCGGCGTGGTGGCTTCGAGGGAATAGAGCAGATGGTCCAGATAGTGCCGCGCGGTGCGCAATTGCGCAAAGATGAACACCGCATGCCCGCTGCGAGGGTGATAGGGCGTATAGAGCACAGGACGCTGGTCGTCGGTCAGGCCCACCAGACCCGAGAAGGGCATCAAGCGCCGATTGGCCCAATCCCGCACCCGGGCCAGCAGCCGATCGCGCGCGTCGGCCCACAGAGCCTCGGTCAGGGACTCGTCTCGGGATGTGGACGCCCACGCCGCGCCCGCAGACCCATACGCGCCCGCGCCCGGCACGGACATGGGACGCGCGTTGAGAGGCGTAACATCGTCCAAACGATCATATTCAACCGGAATCATGTCCAAACTCCTACGACAAAGGTGCCGAGTCTTAAACTGAAAACCGCTTTATCTTCCCTTCTCCCCGGCACCGGAAGATAATTTTGGCTCCCGAGTTGTCTCTCCCCAAAAAACCTCTGGGGAGGAGATTTGTGCTTGTGAAACTATAGTATACCACAAATTCGGCCGCGTGATTCAGGAAATTTTCCAGATCCCGAGGGACGGCCGCGCCGCGGCGTCAGAACCAGCCTCACCCCAGCGCCCACGCTCCCAGCGCGAAAGCCAGCGCGTAGAGCAGGGCCAACTGCCCGGTTTGGGCCAGCACGGGGTTGAGCGCGCGGCCCCGGGCCCGCC
>JAADEN010000227.1 GCA_013153375.1 Chloroflexota bacterium
CAGGCCGTGGGTGAGCACCAGGCCCGCGCTCGCGGCCCGTTGCACCGCCACCCGCCGCGCGGCCAGACGCTCCACCGCGGGGGCCAGCCCCGGCGTGGACGCGACCAGCGCCAGCAGGTCGCCTTGCGGGCGCCGCGCCAGGGCCAGCATCAGGCGCAAACTCACATCCAGAGCCAAAATGAACAGGGCAGTCAGGGCCAGCGGGAGGCTGAGGTTCGCGGTTCGCAAAAGGGATATGCCGTCGTCCATAGGTCTATCTCAGGTCTCGTCCGAGGATTGGGGCCGCGGCAGGCGGCGGATGACGCGCGCGGGCACGCCCACGGCCAGGGTGTAGGCGGGCACATCCTTGGTCACCACCGCGCCCGCGCCCGTGCGCGCGCCCTCGCCGATGCGCAGGGGCGCGACCAGCATGGTATCGCTGCCGATGAACGCGCCCCGGCCGATGTAGGTGGGATGCTTGCGTTCGCCGTCGTAGTTGCAGGTGATGGTGCCCGCGCCGATGTTCACATCGGCCTCGATGGTCGCGTCGCCGATGTAGGAGAAGTGCCCCATCTTGACGCCCGGCCCCAGATACGAATTCTTCACTTCGCCGAAGTTGCCCATGTGCACGCCCCGGGCCAGGTGCGCGCCTTTGCGCAGGTGCCCGTAGGGGCCGATGTCCACCTCGTCCTCCACCACGGCCTGCTCCAGCACCGACGCGAACACCCGACAGCGCGCGCCCACCTGGGTATCGCGGATGTAGGTGTTGGGCCCCAGTTCGCACTCGGGCCCGATGTGCGTGTCCCCCAGCAGGTAGGTGTCGGGCCACACCACCGTGTCCTGGCCCAGGGTGACCGTGTCCTCCACATACACCCGCCGCGGGTCGATGAAGGTGACGCCCGCGAGCATCCAGCGCCGCACGATGCGCTGTTGCAGCACCGCGGCGGCCTCGGCCAGATGCACCCGGGTGTTGACGCCGATGGCCTCGGTGGGATCGTCCAGGGGCACCGCGCGCACCTCCCGGCCCTGGGCCACGGCCAGGGCCACGGTGTCGGTGAGGTAATACTCGCCTTTGGGCGAGAGGGGCAGGCGCTCCAGCGCGGGCCACAGCCAGTCCGCGTCGAACGCGTACACGCCGACATTGAGTTCCCGGATGGCCTTTTGCTCGGGCGTGGCGTGGGCCTCCTCGACGATGGCCTGCACCCGGCCCTGCTCGTCGCGCACGATGCGGCCGAAGCCCCGCGGGTCGTCCGCGAAGACGGTGAGCAGGGTGATGGGGCCGTCGTGCGCGGCGTGGGCCGCGAGCAGGGCTCGCAGGGTCTCGGCCCGCAGCAGGGGCATGTCGCCGTTGGTGACCAGCACCACCCGGGCCCGGTCCGCGAGATAGGGCCGCGTGCGGCGCACCGCGTCGCCCGTGCCCAGAGGCGGATCCTGCACCACATATTCGGCCCGGTCGGGCCCCAGGCCCTGCCGCACCGCGTCGGCCTGGTGGCCGATGACCACCACGGGCTTGCGGCCGGTGGCTTCTTCCACCGCGCGCAGCGCGTATTCGGCCATCGGGCGTCCCAGCAGGGGATGCAACACTTTGGGCCGGGCCGATTTCATGCGGGTGCCTTTGCCCGCGGCCAAGACGATGCCCACGATGTCGTCCATGTACGCCTCACCTCACAGCCAGGGCTCGCCGCGGCCCTCCCCAGGAGGGCGCGCACGGCGTAGGCCAAGTATAGCATGGCTCCGCGGCGGTCCGCTTCGGGTCACAGGGCCCAGGCCAGCAGGATGCCCAGCACGGCCAGCACGACGCCGATTTGCAGCAGGCACATCTGGCGGATGAAGAAGAAGTCGTCCCAGCCCAGCGCGGCCGCGAGCAGCCCGAGCAGGCCGTTGAGCACGATGAGGGCCAGGCCCAGCAAGGGCAGCAGGCCCTTGCGCTGGGCCAGGTATTCACCCGAAGCGTCAATCAGGCGGTTGAGGCGGTCTCGGAGGCCAGAAGAGGAATACGGGTCGGGCATAGGCGTCTCCTCAAGGCTCGGCGTGGGGCGCGGCCGCCTCCACGGGGGGCGGTTCGGCCTCGTCGGCCGCGGCGTGGGTCGCGGTGGGCAGCCCCACCGCGGCCTGCTGGACGATGTACGGCGCGAAGCGGGCCATCAGCCGTCCCGGCAGGCGGCCCTTGATGTGCACCCCGTCGCGGCGGTGCTCGATGCGTTCGATGTGGCCCAGTTCGTGGAACAAGGCCAGCAACTGGCCCTGGTCGTAGGGCAGGTGCACCTCCACGGGCACATAGGTGGCGAACAACTGCCGCGCCACGGCCTCCAGCAGGTCGGGGATGCCCTGGCCCGTGAGCGCGGACACGGCCACCGCGTTGGGGAAGTTCTCCAGCGCGGCCCGGGCCGCGTCGGGGTCGGGCAACAGGTCAATCTTGTTCAGCACGGTGAGGATGGGGATGTGGTCGGCTTCGATGTCGCGCAGGGTGCGCAGCACGGCCTCGGCCTGGGCCTGGGCCTGCGGGTGCGCGATGTCGATGACATGCAACAGCAGGTCGGCCTCCGCGATCTCCTCCAGCGTGGCCCGAAACGCGGCCACCAGGGTGGCCGGCAACTTCTGGATGAAGCCCACCGTGTCGGTGAACAGGGCCAGATGCCCGCCGGGCAGTTCCACCCGCCGGGTGGTGGGGTCCAGGGTGGCGAAGAGTTGATCCGCGACATACACCTCCGCGCCGGCCAGGCGGTTGAGCAGGGTGGACTTGCCCGCGTTGGTGTAGCCCACCAGCGCGACCACGGGCAGGCGGTTCTTGCGTCGCCGGGCCCGGTAGCGTTGCCGGTGGGCGCGCACCTTCTCCAGTTCCCGCTTGAGCCGCGCGATGCGGCGTTTGATCTCCCGGCGGTCCAGTTCCAACTGCTTCTCGCCGGGGCCGCGCAGGCCCACGCCCCGGCCCGCGCGGCCGCCGCCGCCTCCGGCCTGCCGTTCCAGGTGCGTCCAGGCGCGGGTCAGCCGCGGCAGGCGGTACTCCAACTGGGCCAGTTCCACCTGCAGCGCGCCCTCTTTGGTGTGCGCGTGCTGGGCGAAGATGTCCAGGATGAGCACCGTGCGGTCCAGCACCCGCACCTTGTCGCCGAAGAAGCGCTCCAGTTCCCGCTGGTGGCGGGGCGTGAGTTCGTCGTCGAAGATGACCACATCCGCGCGCTGCTCCTCGACCAGGGCCTTGATTTCTTCCAACTTGCCCTTGCCGACCAGGGTCTTGGGGTTGGGCCGGCGGAGGCGCTGCACCACCTGGCCCACCACCTCCAGCCCCGCGGTCTCGGCCAGCCGCGCCAACTCGGCCAGGGACTCGTCCACGGGCAGCAGGGCCTTGCGGTCGCGCCAGTCCACGCCCACCAGCACGGCCCGCTCTTTGGGCTGCGCGGTGGGTTGGGGGCGTCCCTGGCGGCGTCCGGCCAGGTCGTCGTCGGGGGGGACCAGATCCTCGAGGGCCTGCTCCACGGGGACGGGCGCGCGTCCGTCTTCGTCCACGAACCAGACTTGCGGCGCGTCGTCATGCGGCATGGGCTTTCCTCCCTTCCAGCAGGCGGGTCAGCGCGGCCCGCACCTGGTCCGTCGCGGTGCCCAGGGAGATGCGCACATACCCTTCGCCGTGTTCGCCGAACACCCGGCCGGGGGCCCAACTCACGCCGTACTCCTGGAGCAGATTCTGGCAGAAGGTCAGGCTGTCGAGCCCGCGCGGCAGCCGGGCCCAGACATAGAGGCCCGCGGCGGGCGGGGCCGCGTGCAGGCCCAACTCGGGCAGCGCGGCCAGAATCAAATCCCGGCGCTGGCGATAGATGCCGTTGCGCTCCCGCAGCCAGGGCTCCATGCGCGGGTCGTTGAGGGCCACGGGCGCGGCGTCCATGAGCGGGCCAAAGGTCGAAGAGTCCACCTGCGATTTGTAGAGGAACAGGTACTTGAGGGCCTGGGCGTGCCCCACGGCCGCGCCCAGACGCCAGCCGGCCATGTTGGCCCGCTTGGAGAGGGAGTTGAACTCCACGGCCACCTCCACCGCGCCGGGGACCTGCAACACGCTGGGCGGCCGGGGCACGGACTCGTCCAGCACCACATCCACATAGGGCGCGTCGTGGGCCAGCAGGATGCGGTAATGGCGGGCGAAGTCCACCGCGGCGGCCAGTTGGTCCAGGGTGACCGTCGCGCCGGTGGGATTGTTGGGGTAGTTGAGCCAGAGCAGTTTGGCCCGCCGGGCCAGATCCTCAGGGATGGCGCTCAGGTCGGGGAAGAAGCCCCCTTCGGCCCGCAAGGGCATGGTGACCACCTGCGCGCCCGCGATGCGGGCCGCGGCGCTGTACACGGGATAGCCGGGATCGGGCACCAGCACCACATCGCCGGGGTTGACCACGGCCTGGGTGAGGTGGAAGATGCCCTCCTTGGAGCCGATGAGGCCCACCACCTGGGTCTCGGGGTCCAGGTCCACGCCGAAGCGGCGGGCGTAGTATTCGGCCCAGGCGGCCTTGTACGCGGGCGTGCCGCCGTAGGGCTGGTAGGAATGGCGGTCGGGGCGGCGGGCCGCGGCGATCATGGCCTCGATGACGAAATCGGGCGGCGGCAGGTCGGGCGCGCCGATGTCCATGCGCACCACCGGGCGGCCCTGGGCCCGCATCTGACGAATCTGGCGGCCCACCTGGGCGAAGTAGTAGGGCTTGAAAGTCGCAATACGATCCGCAGGTTGCATGAGCGTCGAACCTCGTCGAAGGGATGACCGGGCCCCGGCCCGGCGGTACTTATAGTGTACGGCATTCGGGCCAAGTTGCCAATCCCTGAACCGGGCTGGGCGGAAAATCGCCTTGCTTTGCTTTCGCACCCCTCGCGACGCTTGACGCTGCCCGAACGCTGCGGTATACTATGGGGCGCAAGCCGAGGTGGCGGAACTGGCAGACGCGCTGCGCTCAGGACGCAGTGGGCATTGAGCCCGTGGGGGTTCAAATCCCCCCCTCGGCACAGGCAATCCCCCGTCTATGGGGGATTTTTTCTTTGCGGGCCCGCGCGGCCGCGGGTCGGCGTATAATCCTCCCATCCCGCGCCTTGGAGGTCGTCATGCACCTGCTCTTTCAGGCCCGCATTCGCACTTTGGACCCGCGGCAGCCCACGGCTTCGGCCCTGCTCGTGGCCGCGGACGGACGCATCGTGGCCGTGGGCGAGTCGGACGCGCTGCGCGCGGCTTTCGGCCCGCGCATCACCCGCACCACCGACCTGGAGGGCGCGGTGGTCTGGCCCGGCCTGACCGACGGGCACTTCCACCTGCGGCAGTACGCGGCGTTGCTGGACGCGGTGGATTGCGCGACGCCCACCCGCCGCGAGTGTCTGCGCCGCGTGGCCCAACGGGCCCGGCAGCAGCCCCCCGGCACCTGGATCGTGGGCCACGGCTGGGACCAGAACCAATGGCCCACCGGCTACGGCACGGCCGCGGAGTTGGACGCGGTCGCGCCCCACCATCCCGTCTTTCTCACGGCCAAGTCGTTGCACGCGGCCTGGGTCAACAGCGCCGCGCTGCGGGCCGCGGGGCTCTCGCCCACGGCCGAGGATCCGCCCGACGGGCACTATGGCCGCGACGCTCGGGGGCGGCTCAACGGCTTGCTCTTCGAGGGCGCGATCGCGCGGGTGCGGCGGGCCATCCCCCGGCCGACGGCCGCGCAGGCCGCGGCCCAGATCCGCGCCGCGCT
>JAADEN010000024.1 GCA_013153375.1 Chloroflexota bacterium
TGTGGGCGGCAGGGCCGTGGGCGGCAACGCGGTGGGGGAAGGCGCGGCCAGGGTGGGCTCCGGCGGTGAGGTCGCGGCCGGAGCCGTGCCGGGGATGGGCGTGTCCAGGGCGCCGGGCGTCTGCTGCGCGGCCACGGTGGCCGCGGCCCAGGTGGCGATCTGCTCGGAATTCAGGGTGGGCGGCACCGCGGGGAGGCCAGTTCGGCCGCGAACCAACCACCAGCCGCCAGCGGCCAGGGCGCACAGCAGGAGCACCGCGACCATACCGCCGCCGATCCAAAGCCATTTGCGTTTCGGGTCCATCATCAACTCCTTACAAAGGAAGCGAAAAATCGTGCGAATGGGTCTGGCGGATGGTCGCCCTCGTCGTGCGGCCCGACGATTTGCGAAGCGCGCCGGCGTGTTCGGCCGGAAGCCGATGTTTACGCGGTGCGCGGCCCGCTGCGCCCCGGACTTTGGCTCCTAAAAAGCAAAGAAGCGGGCCCTCAGCCCCGCCGAAACGCCGCCCGGCTCCGTCTTCAGAATATCAGAGTTTTGTTAAAAATCAAGTCGCGCCCCAAGGCCAAGGGTTGACGGCCCCAAAGCGGCTTCGCTAAGATAAGAGGCGGTAGTGCGTATGCACCTTCCATCAAACTCAACCCTACGATTGGACAAGGAGGGCAAGATGGCCGTGAAACTGCAACCCTTGGCGAACCGGGTAGTCGTCAAGCCCATTGAAGAAGAAGAGCGCACGCCTTCGGGTTTGGTGTTGCCCGAGACGGCCAAGGAAAAACCCCAAAAGGGTGAGGTGTTGGCCGTGGGACCGGGCGAATGGAACGAGGACGGCGACGCTCGCATTCCCATGAGCGTGAAGGTGGGCGACAAGGTCATCTTCGCCAAGTACGCCGGCACCGAGGTCAAAGTGGATGGCGAGAAACTGCTCATCCTGCGCGAGAGCGACATTCTGGCCATCGTGACCGAAGACTAATCCATCGTCGCTGTGACGACGCCTTGAATCCATCTTTGCCAAGGAGGTGACCCTATGGCTGCCAAGCAAATCGTATTTGCCGACGAGGCACGGCAACGCTTGAAGAAAGGTATTGACATTCTGGCCAAGGCGGTGGCGACCACCCTGGGCCCCAAGGGCCGCAATGTGGCGCTGGACCGCAAGTTCGGTGCGCCCTCGATCACCCACGACGGTGTGTCGGTGGCCAAGGAAATCGAACTGGAAGAGCCCTTTGAGAACATGGGCGCGCAACTGCTGAAAGAGGCCGCGACCAAGACCAACGACATCGCGGGCGACGGCACCACCACTTCCACCGTGCTGGCCCACGCCATCGTGACCGAGGGCATGAAGGCCCTGGCCGCCGGCGCGAACGCCATGCTGCTCAAGCGCGGCATCGAAAAGGCGGCCAAGAAGGCGGCCGAGCACATCAAGAGCGAGGCCATCGAGATCAAGACCAAAGAGCAGATGGCCCATGTGGCCGCCATCTCGGCCCAGGACGAGGAAATCGGCCGGCTCATCGCCGAGGTCTTCGAAAAGGTGGGCAACGACGGCGTGATCACCGTCGAAGAGTCCAAGGGCCTGGAGTTCGAGACCGAGTATGTCGAGGGTATGCAATTCGACCGGGGCTACATTTCGCCCTACTTCATCACCGACCCCGAGACCATGGAGGCGGTGATCGAGGATCCCTACATCCTGGTCTATGACAAGAAGATCTCCGCGGCCCAGGACCTGGTGCCCTTGCTGGAGAAACTGCTGCAGATCGGCAAGCGGGATCTGGTCATCATCGCCGAGGATGTGGAAGGCGAGGCTCTGGCCACGCTGGTGCTGAACAAGTTGCGGGGCATCCTGAATGTGTTGGCCGTGAAGGCCCCCGGCTTCGGTGAGCGCCGCAAGGCCATGCTGCAGGACATCGCCATCCTGACCGGCGCGCAGCTCATCTCCGAAGAGACGGGCCGCAAGCTCGAGGGCGTGACCATCGAGGATCTGGGTCGGGCCGAGAAAGTGGTGGCCACCAAGGAGGACACCACCATCATCGGCGGCAAGGGCGACCCCGAGATGATCAAGGCCCGCATCGAGCAAATCAAGGCCGAGATCGAGCGCGCGACCAGCGACTACGACCGCGAGAAACTGCAGGAGCGCCTGGCCAAGTTGGCCGGTGGCGTGGCCATCATCCGGGTGGGCGCCGCGACCGAGACCGAACTGAAGGAAAAGAAGCATCGGGTCGAGGACGCGGTCAGCGCGACCCGGGCCGCGGTGGAAGAGGGCATCGTGCCCGGCGGCGGCGTGGCCCTGCTGAACGCGGTCGAGACCCTGGAGGAACTCAAGGGCGAGAACGAGGACGAGCAGATGGGCGTCAACATCGTGCGCAAAGCCCTGACCGTGCCCATGCGCCTCATCGCCGAGAACGCGGGCGTGGACGGCTCGGTGGTGGTCGAGCATGTCAAGCGCCTGCAGGAAGAGAAGAAGAACAAGCGCATTGGCTACAATGTGCTCACCGAGAAGTACGAGGACATGGTCGAAGCGGGCGTCATTGACCCCGCCAAGGTGACCCGGGGCGCGCTGGAGAACGCGGCCTCCATCGCGGGCATGATCCTGACCACCGAGGCTCTCGTCACCGATGTGCCCGAGGAAGAGAAGGCCGGTGCGCCGCCCGCGCCCGAGTTCTAAAGTCCCCTCGTGAGCGCGACGCCGAGGCCCCCGAACTGGGGGCCTCGTTTTTTGTCCCGCCAGCCCGCAGGCCCGCCCACCTTGCGCGGGGGACACCGTGCGCCGCGCGAGGCCGCGGCAGCCCCGGGGACGACATCCGCCGCGCGCGGGCCTTTGCCCTCTTCGTCTTTTGTGGTAGAGTACTCGGGTAGAGTCCTGCCCTCAGCAAGGTTGCCGTATGAGTGTATTGCCCCCTGCCCACGACAAGCCCCGCTATGTGCGGGACATGTTCACCCGCATCGCGCCCCGCTACGACTTGCTCAACCGTCTGATGACGGGCGGGCAGGATGTGCGCTGGCGGCGGGAGGTGATTCGGCTGGCCCGCCTGGAACCGGGCCAGCGGCTGCTGGACATCGGCGCGGGCACGGGCGACCTGGCCCGGGAGGCCCTGCGCCAGCAACCCGCGGCCCGGGTCGTGGCCGCGGACTTCACCCTGCCCATGATGCAGGTCGGCCGGCGGCGCGCGGGCGCGGCGTCCATCGCCTGGGTGGCGGCCGACGCGCTGCGCCTGCCCTTCGCGGACGCGAGTTTCGACGCGGTGGTGTCGGGCTTCCTGCTGCGCAATGTGGCCGATGTGCGCCAGGCCCTGCAGGAGCAGCACCGGGTGCTGCGGCCCGGCGGGCGCATCGTCATCCTGGAGACCACCCGCCCGCCCCGCGGCCTGGTGGGCGCGCTGGTGCGCCTGCACTTTCGCTGGGTCATCCCCGCGCTGGGGCGCTTGTTCGCGGGCGACGCGCAGGCCTACCGCTACCTGCCCGCGTCCAGCGTGCACTTCTTGACCGCGGCGCAACTGGCCGCGCATCTGGCCGCGGTGGGCTTTCGGCGCGTCGGCTACCGCAAGCGCATGTTGGGCACGGTGGCCATCCATTGGGCGGAAAAATAGATCGCGGCGGGGCCCGGCCGTTCGCGGAGCCGGTTCCCCTGATTTCGAGGCGCTGATGTACGATTGGCTTTTGGAACTCAACGCCCAACAGCAGGCCGCGGTGACCGCGGCCCCCGGGCCCGTGCTGGTCATGGCCGGGCCCGGCTCGGGCAAGACGCGCGTGCTCACCTATCGCGCCGCGTGGCTGCTGGCCGAGGGGCACGCGCGGCCGTGGAACATCCTGGCCGTGACCTTCACCAACAAGGCCGCCCGGGAGATGGCCGAGCGTCTCGAGTCGTTGCTGGGCCGCCGCATGCAGGGCCTGACGGTGAGCACTTTCCACGCCTTTTGCGCCCGCACCCTGCGCCGCGAAGCGCCCTTCCTGCCCTTCACCGCGTCCTTCGTCATCGCGGACGAGGACGACCAAAAACGCCTGCTGCGGCAGATCATCCGCCAGGAACTCAACCTGGACGACAAGGCCTATCGGGTGCCCGCGGTGCGGGCCGCGATCTCGCGGGCCAAGAACGAGGGCCATACGCCCGAGACTTTTCCCCGCCGGTCGTATCGGGACGAGGTGGTGGCCAAGATCTTCGCCCGCTATCAGCAGCGCCTGCTGGAGGCCAACCTGCTCGACTTCGACGACCTGCTGCTGTGGGCCGTGCGCCTGCTGGAGGAGCACCCCGAGGTGCGGGCCCGCTATCAGGCGTTGTTCCAGCACCTGCTGGTGGACGAGTTCCAGGACACCAACGCCATCCAGTACCGCCTGGTGCACCTGCTGGCCGCGGGGCACCGCCGGGTGTTCGTGGTCGGCGACATGGACCAGTCCATCTACCGCTGGCGGGGCGCGGACTACCGCAATTTGCAACGCTTCGAGGCCGACTTTCCCGACGCGCAGGTCATCTATCTCGAGGAGAACTACCGCTCGACGCAGAACATCCTGGACGCGGCCATGGCCGTGCTGCACACCCGGCCCCGCAAGCACCGCAAGAACCTGCGCGCCCGCCGCGGCGGAGGCCCGCCCGTGGTGCTCAAGCAGGTGTTCGACGAGGCTGCGGAGGCCGCGTTCGTGACCCAAACCGCGGTGGCCCTGGCCCGCCAGCAGGGCATCCCCTTGAGCGAGATGGCCGTGATGTACCGCACCAACGCGCAATCCCGGCCTCTGGAGGAGGAACTGCTCCGCGTGGGCCTGCCCTATCGCCTGGTGGGCGCGCAACGCTTCTACGGCCGCCGCGAGATTCGCGACCTGGTGGCCTTCTTGCGCCTGGCCTTCAACCCCGACGACACGGCCAGCCTGGAGCGAATCATCAATGTGCCGCCCCGGGGCATCGGCGCGCGCACGCTGCAGGCCCTCTACCGCCAGGCCGCGGCCCGCGAGATGAGCCCCGGCCGCGCGCTGCTGCACCTGGCCGAGCACCCCGAGGACTGGACCGGCGCGCTCAGCCCCCGGGCGCTCAAGGCCCTCTACCGCATGGCCGCCTGGCTGCAGGCCTGGCACCTGCGGGTGGGCGAACTCTCGCCCGCCCAACTGCTGGACCGCATCCTCGCGGACACGGACTACGAGGCTTATCTGCGGGACGGCTCCGACACGGGCGAAGACCGCTGGGAAAATGTCAAGGAACTGCGCCGCCTGGCCGTGGAGTACGAGGACCAGGGCCTGGCCGCGTTCCTCGAACGCATCGCGCTGGTCTCGGACCAGGACACCCTGCGGCCCGGCGAGGAGGGCCTGACCCTGCTCACCATCCACGCGGCCAAGGGCCTGGAGTTTCGGGTCGTGTTCCTGGTGGGCCTGGTCGAGGGCCTGCTGCCCCACAGCCGCTCGGTGGACGACCCCGAGGCCCTGGAGGAGGAGCAGCGGCTGTTCTATGTGGGCATCACGCGCGCCAAAGATTATCTCTTCCTCCTGGTGCCCGAATATCGCCTGGCCTACGGCGGCCTGGATTTCGCGGAGCCCAGCCGCTTCTTGCAGCCTTTGGCCCCGCCTCTGACCCAGGGCGACTGGGCCAAACTGTTCCCGCGGCTGGCCCGGCAGCAGGGTTTGGGGGAAGGCTCCGGGCGCGGCCGGGCGGCCTCGCGGGCGCGGGCTTCGGGGTACGGCCGGGGATCGCGGCCGCGCCAG
>JAADEN010000124.1 GCA_013153375.1 Chloroflexota bacterium
AACGGCCCGGGCGGGGGCGGCAAAGTCGGCGTGGGGCCGGGCGTCGCGGTCGCGGGCCAGGCCGTGAGCGCGGGCGGCGGCAGCGTGCCCCCGGCCACGGTGGGAATCCAGGTCGGCACTTCCGCGAACAGCGCGGTCAAAGTGGGATCGGTCAGCGCGGGCCGGGGCTGCCACGACCAGTTACAGCCCAGCCCCAGCCCTACGAGCCCGAGGAACAGCAGCCAGCGTCGGACATGGCGCGGGGTCATGGTCGCCCTCCTGAGGGGTCGGACCCGCGGCGCAGCGCGGGGCGTCAATCTTCTTCGGGTTCCAAAAAGCGACGGGCCTCTTCCACATACGACAAACTCTGGTGCCGAAAATAAGTGTTGTACAACTGGGCGTAATAACCGCCGCGGGCCAACAGCGTGGCGTGGTCGCCTTCCTCGATGATGCGCCCGTGGTCCAGCACCAGGATGCGGTCCGCGCGCTGCACCGTGAACAGCCGATGCGCGATGAGGATGCTGGTGCTGCGGGCCAGGATGAGTTCCAGCGCCTCCTGGATTTGCTGTTCGGTGAAGGGGTCAATGCTGGCCGTGGCTTCGTCCAGGATGAAGATGGCCGGCTTCTGCAGCAGGATGCGCAGCAAGGCCACCAGTTGCCGCTGGCCCATGGAGAGCGCGCTGCCCCGCTCGCCCACGGGGGTGTAAAGCCCTTGGGGCAAGGCTTCCAGCCACGCGCCCTGGCCGATTTTGCGGGCCAGCGCGGCGACCTCTTCTTCGGTGGCCGAGGGCCGGGCGTAGCGGATGTTGTCCAGCACCGTGCCCGCGAACAGGAAGGGCCGTTGGGGCACATAGCCCAACTGCCGCCGATACTGGGTCAGATCCAGCGTGCGGATGTCCAGACCGTCCACCAGGATGCGCCCGGCCTGAAATTCGTACAACCGCGCCACCAGGCGGGCGATGGAACTCTTGCCCGCGCCCGTGTGGCCCACCAACGCCACCGTCTCCCGCGGGCGGATGTGCAGGGAGAAGTCTTGCAGCACGGGCTGGCCGGGCACATAGGCGAAGGTCACCCGCTCGAAGCGGATGTCGCCTTTGAGGCGCGGCACCGGGCGGTGGTCGATTTGGTGCACCTGCCGCGGCGCGTCCATGAGCGCGAAGACCCGCTCGGCCGCGGCCAGGCCGCCCTGCACCTGAGACCAAAACGCGGACAAACTGGCCATGGGGAACCAGAAGCGCTCCAGGCTCAGCAGGAAGAGCATCCAGTCGCCCGCGGTGATGGAGCCGTGCAGCACGCCCCGGCCCCCCAGATAGAGCAGCAGCGCGCTGCCGAACCCGCTCACCACGCTGAGCACGGGGAAGACGATGGCCAGGCTCCAGCCGCGCAGCAAATTTACCCGATAAGATTGATAATTGGCGCGCTCGAATTCCGCATAAATGGCGGCTTCTTGACGAAAGATTTTGGCCGTGGCGATGCCGGCCAGGGTTTCCTTGATGGTGCTGTTGACGGTGGCCAGGGCCCGCATTCCCGCGAAGGTCACCCGGCGGGCCCAGCGGCGAAAGGTCCACGCCAGCAGGAACAGCACGGGCATCAGGGTGATCGCGGTCAACCCCAGACGCCATTCGATGGCCACCAGATAGACGGCCAGCACCACGACATGCAGCATCTGGGCCACGAAGTCCGCGATCAGGGTGACCACTTGCCCGATTTCTTTGGTGTCGTTGACGATGCGCGAGGACACCCGCCCGGACGAATGGCGGTCGAAGAAGGCCATGTCGTGCCCCAGGACGGCTTGAATCGCGTCGGTGGCCAACGCGTAGGTCACATCCGCGATGACCGTGCCCAACAGGTAGCGCCGTCCCCAGTTGACCAGCCAGACGCCCAGGCCCAGGGCGGTCATCAGCCCGGCCAGGATGTACACCTCGCGCCAGGCCATGTGCCCGGCCATGGCGTTGACCATGCGGGCGAAGAGCACGGGCGTGCCGGCCGAGAGCACCGACGCGGCGGCGACCAGCACCGCGGCGCCCGCCAACCGCTTGGCGTGGGGCCGGAAGTAGCGGGCCAGGCGCAGGGCCAACTCACGATCCGAATAGCGGCGGTCGTAGGACTCGTAACCCAGACCGATGAAAAAACTCATGATGTACCTCGACAATGAGAGTGGCGTGCTGCCTTTGCTCTGACGATACGAGAATTGTACCGCAAAGGAACCCGGACGACCCGCGTGAGGGCCGTGGAAGGGCCGCCGCGGACCGGGCGTAAAAAGCCCCCGAGGTCGCCGACCCCGGGGGCGAGGGAGGAAGCGCGGGCGAGTTTAGCCGCGGGCCGCCGCGTAGCGACGGGCCACCGCGTCCCAATCGACCACATGCCACCAGGCCTGGATGTACGCCGGGCGGCGGTTCTGATAGCGCAAGTAGTAGGCGTGCTCCCACACATCGAGGCCCAAAATGGGCGTTCCCACCAGGTCGGACACGCCCCGCATCAAGGGGTTGTCCTGGTTGGGCGTGCTGCCCACCGCCAGCCCACCGTCGTCGGTCACCACCAGCCAGGCCCAGCCGGAGCCGAAGCGGGTCTTGGCCGCGGCTTCGAATTGCTCTTTGAACGCGGCGAAACTTCCGAACGCGGCTTCCAGGGCCGCGCGCAGGTCGCCCGTGGGCTCGCCGCCGCCCGTGGGGCTCATGATGGTCCAAAACAGGCTGTGGTTGTAATAGCCGCCCCCGTTGTTGCGCACCGCGGTGCGGATGTCCGCAGGCACCGCGTGCAGATCGGCCAAAAGGGCTTCGATGTCTCGGCCTTCCCAGTCGGGATGCTTGGCCAGGGCCGCGTTCAGTTTGTTGGTGTAACCGGCATGGTGTTTGGTGTGGTGGATGAACATGGTGCAGGTGTCAATGTAGGGTTCCAGCGCGTCGTACCCGTAGGGCAGCGCGGGTAACTGAAAGGCCATGAGCGATACCTCCTCGTTTGGACGGGGATGGACGGACGAAGTTAGAACGATTATACGCTGGTCCGGCCCCAGCGTCAAGGAAAGTCAGATTTTCTTGAGAAAAAACTAATTTTCGTCCTGGGCCGGGTCGGTTCCCGCCGTGGACGCGGCCTGCCGGGCCAGGGCGCGGATGCGCTCCAGGTCCAGCACGCCCTTCTTGCCCCAGCCCTCGACCCCTTTGGGCACCTGGGGACGAAAGCGCAGGTAGAGTTGCCAGGCTTCCCGGGCCAGCCGCTCGGGCGGGTAGGCCGCGGCCAGTTCCTCCAGCGCGGCCCGCACCGCGGGGTAGGCCGCGCCGAAGCGGCGGCGCAGGTAGCGCTCCACGGCTTCGGGTTGGATGGGGCGGCCCTGGCTGTCCAGCGCGCGCCAGCCCTGGGGCGTGCGCACTTCCTCGATGGGAAAGCCCATCAAGAAGACGCGCCGATATTCACCCGGCGGACGGCGGCGCTCCCGGGCCTCGGCCTCGGCCGGACGGGTTTCGTACAGGCCCAGGGCCACGCCCTTGCGGTGCGCGGCCAGCCCCGCGACCACCCGGCCCATGGTCAGGGCCTCGTCCCAGGGGTAGCCCAGCGCGTGCGCCACCACCGCGGCCCACAGGGTCAACACCGGCGCTCGATTCACCCGCACCGTGCGCGGGGTGCGATCCGCGGATGTGTTGGCGGTCATGTTTCACCTCCCGCCGTGGTCTCTCTCTTTCATTGTAGCACCCGCGTGCGCCGCGGGCCCGTTCAAGGCGTGCGGATGTCCACCCGATAGGCCGCCGGAAGGCGCGCGTAGCGGGTCGTGTCCATGAGCACCAGGGTGGCGGATTGCCATTCGGCGTCCAAAGGCAGGTCGGCCCGCACCCGGAGGTCGTCCCCCATCGGAAGATAGTGCACCTGGGTTTGCCCGCGGCCCTGAAGCACCAGCGCGGCCTGATAGCCGCGGGGGATGCGGTTCGCGGCCCGGGCCCAGCCGGTCGCCTCCCAGCCGCCCAGACCGTGCTCGAAGCCCTCCGCGTAGCCGATTTCGGGGATGGTGATGTCGTCCACCAGCCAGCCCCAATGGTTGACGGCCGCATCGGTGAGGTATTCGAAGCGCAGCCACACCCGTTGCCCCGCGTAGGGGCTCAGGTCCACCTGCTCGTGAATCCAGCCCGGCGAGCGGCGGGTGTATCCCCAGCCGTAGTTGTTGCCCACGGGATCCTCGTCCGTGGCCGCGGGTGGGCGCAGCATGGTCCATTTTTGGCCGTCGGTGGAGATGAGCACATAGCCGTAGTCGTAGTTGTCTTCGATGTCGAACCAGGTCCAATAATGCAGGGTCAGCGGCTGGCCGGGCGCGAGCGCGGTGAAGTCAAAGGCGCGGGTCAGGTGCATGTCGCTTTCGTCGCCGTAGGTGGACCACACCGCGAAGTCGCCGCCGTGGGGGTCGGTGGGCCACAGGCGGGCCCAGGGTTCGAGTTGCACTTCCAGATGCCAGGTGCCGCGGCAGGTGATGGTGATGTAGTCCACGCCGAAGGGCGCGAGTTCGCCCTCCAGGTCCTGGGTCGGGCACTCGGTCACCCTCACCGTGGGTTGGGCCGGCAGAATGCGGCGGCGCATGTATCCGAAACGACCGTCGGCCAACTCGGGATCGTTGAGGAAGTTGGCGATGGCCCAGTCCAGGAAGAGTTCCTCCGCGCGCAGGGGCGCGCCCGTGACCGGATGCCGCGCGCCGAGGCGCTGGAGCACGGCCTGCACGCCGGCCACGCCGTTGGCCGGTTCCGCGACCAGGGCCTGGGTCGCCTGCTCGCCAAAGTGCTCCAGAAAGTACAAGGTGAACAGGAAACCGCCGCCGTAGTAGGGCAGGGTGCTGCCCTGGCTGGGATCGGGCCAGTGCAGCAGGGGAAGGTCGGGCTGGGCCAGGTAGAGGGCGTCGAAGAAGCCGTGATCGTAGCCGTTGAGCAGCACGGCCAGTTCCGAGAAGCCCTCGTTGAGCCAGGTCGCCTCGTTGGGATCGCGGTTCTGATGGATCATGTGCTGGAATTCGTGCGCCAGCACCGCGTAAGTCGTGTTGCGGCTGGACAGCAACTGCGCGCTGAGGATGAACATCTCGTGCGCGTTGGAAAATTCGTGCACCTGGGGCGGCAGCGCGTCGGCCGAAGAAAAGTATCCCGCCACCGAGCCCACCCCCTGGGCGAAGAGGATGTAGAGGTGCGGGTCGCCGTCGATGCCGGGCGAGGGTTCGGGGCCGAAGAAGGCCCGGGTGGTGGGGTAGATGTGGGTTTCGAACTCCTGGCCCAGTTGTTCCACCGTGGTGTTGGAGAAGGAAACCCGCGTGTCCACCCAAATGTAGGCGTGCGGCGTGGCGTAGGCCAGCCGGGCCTGCAGCGGGAAGGCGCGCACGCCGTCGGTGTCGGTGACATAAAAAGTCTGCACCGTGCCCGGGCTCAAAGGCGGATGGGGCGTCGGCGTGGCCCACGCCACCGCGCGGCCGGTCAGGCGCTGATACACGGCCACGGGGTCGTGCACCTCGGGCTCCGCGGTGAGCAGGGCCTGCCAGGTGGCCCAGGCCAGGGGGTCTCGCAGGGTCAGCGGCGGTGGGGTGGGGGAACCGGCTCCGCGCGGGCCGGGCGGTGTCGCGCTCGGCGTGCTGGTCACGGCCGCGGCCGTGGGGGTGACGCGTCCCGCCCAGGTGGATGTCCTGGGGAGTGGCCGGGCCGTCGCGGGCGCTT
>JAADEN010000156.1 GCA_013153375.1 Chloroflexota bacterium
GGCATCGCCCTGGCCGTGGTGCTCACCGGCCCCTGGGCCGCGGAGGCCGTGCTGCGGGGCCGCAGCGAGGTGCTGATGCTGCCCCTGGCCCTGCTGGCCGCGCACGGATGGCGGCGAGGCCGCACCTGGCCCGCGGCCCTGGCCGCGGCGTGGCTGTGGGTCTGGCCCGTGCTCGCCATCCCGTGGCTGCTGGTGTGGGGGATGTGGCTCCTGTCGCGGCCGGAGCGCCGCCGCGTGGCTTTGGCCTGGGCCGCGGCCAGCGCGGGATTGTTCACGCTGGCCACAGCCTTGCAGCCCGGCTGGTTTGCGGCCTACCTGACCGCCTGGGCCCGCAGCCATGTGTTGGTCCCGCCGCCCGTGTGGGGCCTGCCTCACGCCCTGGCCCTGGCGTTGCCCGGCCTGGGGGACAAACTGGGTTGGGCCGTGGCCGCGCTGGCCGCGGCGTTGCTGTTGGCCGAGTTGGTGGCCGCGTGGGGCAAGTCGTGGCTGCACACCGCCTGGACCGCGGCCCTGGCCTGGACCCTGGCGCCGTGGCTGGGCCTGCCCGTGAACCCGCCCGCCGCGGCCCTGCTGGCGCTGGTGCCTTTGCTGCTGGTGTGGGCCTTGTGGGATCAACGCTGGCTCTACGGCCCGCGCGCGGTGGTAGGCAGCGCGTTGGGCCTGGGCCTGCTGGCCTGGCTCCTGTCCCGCCCGGTGACGCCGCCTTTGCTGCCCCGGCTGGGGCCCGCGGTGGGCTACGGCCTGCTGCCCCTGGCCGCGCTCTTCGGCTTATATTTCGTGCGCTGGTGGGCCACCCACGCGGACTGGTGGCCTTACGATGTGCCTTGAGGGGGGACATTTACAGCACGGCCAGCACGCCTTCCAGGGGACCGTGCCAGGTGGGCGTCCAGGGCAGGTCCGCGGGCGGGGGATTGTCGCCTTCGTCCACCCAGTAGGTGGCCAGGCCCGCCTGCGCGGCGGCCAGGTCCATGGGCTCGTCGCCGATCATCAGGCAGCGGCTGGGCTCCACGCCCAGGGCGTCGCAAATGCCGCGATAGTAGTGGGGGTTGGGCTTGGTCGCCCGGCAGTTTTCGTAGGTGGTCACCAACGCGAAGGGCAGGTCGTCCACCCCGGCCCAGGCCATGCGTTGGCGCACCGCGGCTTCGGGGAAGGCCGGGTTGGTGGCCAGCACCACGGGGTAGCCGCGCGCCAGCGCGGTCTCGACCACCCGCCGGGCCTGGGGCCGCGGGCCGGCCTGGCCGCGCAGTTGGGGGAAAACTTCACGGTAGAACGCGTCGAACACGGGGCGCCAGTGTTCCTCGCCCCGGCCGGCCAGGGGGTAGAAGTGGCGGGCGAAGACCTGGGTGTTGGTCTCGGGGCCCTGATTGCGCAGCATGGCCTCGGTGGCCGCGTGCAACCTGGCCATGAATTCCTCCGCGGGGACGCCGTGGGCCGCGGCCCAGCGGGTCAGGGCCTGGAAGTAGCGCGGCACGAAGTCGGACATGCGAATGTCCAGCAGCGTGCCGTCCAGGTCGAAGAGAATGGCTTGCCAGGTCACGCGCATCCTCCGAAAAGGGGTGGCTCGATTGTAGCACAAAGCCCCGCGGCAAAACACCGCTGCGGCCGGGGTTGTGCTATTATTAACGCGCAGGCGTATTTTCCATCTTCCTTCGGAGGCTGGCATGGGTTTGCAGCGGGTGCAGGTCTTCCTTACGCAAGAGCAATATCGGCGTCTCAAAGGTCTGGCGCGTCAACGAGGGACCAGCCTCTCGGCGTTGATGCGGGAATTGGTCGCGCAGAGCCTGGCCGCGGAGCCCCAACCTGCCGAGGTCCAAGCCCAACCGGCGTGGTTGGAAGTCTCCCGGGCCTTTGGGGAGCGGATCCTGGCCCGTCGAGGCGGCCAGATGCTGAGCACGGACGCCGCCCAGTGGCTGCAGGAAATTCGGGAGGAGCGGATATAAAATAACCCCGCGGCGCGCACACGCCGCGGGGCGGACGGTTCAGGTAGGCCCGTCGCCGCGGGCCCGGCCTCACCCGGAGGTCCTCATCCCACCCGAGCCAAACCCACGGTCACCCGCTCGCCGTCGAAGGTGAAGGTGTCGGTGATGGCGTCGGTGGGCGGCTCGTTGGGCTCCATGACTACGGCCAACACATCCTCCATGATGTCCTCGCGGAACTGCTGGAGGGCCTGCTCCAAGGCAGGCGTGGCGTCGGTGTAGCACAGGCGGATGCGGTCCGCGATCTCCAGACCGCCCCGCTTGCGCAGGTCCTGCACCCGGCGGATGAACTCGCGGGCCAGGCCCTCGGCGCGCAACTCGGGGGTGATGTCGGTGCGCAGGGCCGCGACATAGGGGCCTTCGGTGGCCGCGGCCACGCCCTCATGGGGCTGCATGCGCACTTCCACTTCGTCGGGCAGGATTTCCAGGGTCTCGCCGTCCACTTCGACGGTGAAGGACTGGCCGTCCAGCACCCGTTGGGCCACCGCGACGGGGTCCAGGGCCCGGATGGCCTTCTCCACCGCGGGGAAGCGGCTCTTGTACTTGCGGCCCAACTTCTGGGGCAGGGGCTTGATGGTGTAGTCGATGACCTCGGTGGCCGAGTCCAGGGGCCGCACGGCCTTGACATTGAGTTCGTCGGCCAGCAGGTCCGCGTAGCGGGTGATCACATCCCGCTCGCTCACCCGGCCCACCGCGAACGCGGCCTCGGGCAGGGGTTGGCGCAGTTTGATGTTGGCCCGCTCGCGCGCGGCCCGGCCCAGGGACGCCAGCCGGATGACCAGGCGCATCTCCCGGTTCAGGTCCTCGTCAATGGCCTCGGTGTCCACCTGGGGCCAGTCGGTCAGGTGGATGGATTCGGCCGCGTCGGGGTCCACCGTGCGCACCAGGTTTTGGTACAGGGCCTCGGCGAGGAAGGGCGTGGTCGGGGCCAGCAACTGGGCCACGGTGACCAGGGTCTCGTACAGCGTCGCGTACGCGGCGTACTTGTCGTCCGAGTCCGCGTCGCCCTTCCAGAAGCGCGGCCGCGAGCGGCGGATGTACCACTGGGAGACCTTCTCCACCACGAAGCGCTGGATGGGGCGGGTGGCCGGGAGCACATCGTAGTTGCGATACGCCGCGCTGACATCCCGCACCAGGGTGTGCAACTCCGAGCGCAGCCAGCGGTCCAGGAGGGTGTACTTGGGCTTGCGGGCCGGGTCGGGCCGCCAGTCGTCCAGGTTGGCGTAGGTCACGAAGAAGACATACGAGTTCCACAGGGGCAGCAGGAAGTTCTTGACCGCCTCGCCCACCAGGTTGATGGAAAAGCGGCGGGTATCGCCCGGCGGCGCGGCGGTGTACAGATACCAGCGCAGCGCGTCGGAGCCGTGCGCGGCGATGACATCCCACGGGTCCACCATGTTGCCCAGGGACTTGGACATCTTGCGGCCCTTTTCGTCCAGAATCAGGCCCAGCGAGAGGACATTCTTGTAGGCCACGCTGTCGAAGAGCAGCGTCGCGATGGCGTGCAGCGAGTAGAACCAGCCTCGGGTTTGGTCCATGCCTTCGCAGATGTAATCCGCGGGGAACTGGCGCTTGAAATCGTCCTGGTGCTCGAAGGGATAATGCCATTGGGCCACGGGCATGGCCCCCGAGTCGAACCAGACATCGATGACCTCGGGCACCCGGCGCATGGTGCCCTGGCGGCAGACCGAGCACTCGTAGGTCACCTCGTCCACATACGGGCGATGCAGGTCCAGGTCGCTCAGGTCCCGGCCCGCGCGGGCTTCGAGTTCGGCCACCGAGCCGATGAGTTCCCGATGCTCGCACGCGGGATTGTCGCACTCCCAGATGGGCAGGGGCGTGCCCCAATAGCGATCCCGGCTCAGGGCCCAGTCCACATTGTTCTCCAGCCAGTTGCCGAAGCGGCCGTGCTTGATGCTGGGCGGCACCCAGTTGATGCGCTCGTTGTTGGCCAGCAGGCGGTCCTTGAAGCGGCTGGTGGCGATGAACCAGGTGTCGCGCGCGTAGTAGAGCAGGGGCGTCTTGCAGCGCCAGCAGTGCGGGTAAGCGTGCACGACAGTCTCGGCGCGCAGCAGCAGGCCCCGCTGCCGCAGGTCCTCGATGATGAGCGGGTCCGCGTCCTTGACGAACATGCCGGCCCAGGGCTTGACCATGTCCTTGAAGCGCCCGTGCTCGTCCACGGTGAGCAGCACGGGCAGGTCGTACTTGCGGGCCATCTCCATGTCTTCCGCGCCGAACGCGGGGGCCATGTGCACCAGGCCCGTGCCTTCGTCCAGGGTCACGAAGTCGGCCAGCACCACCCGATAGGCCGGTTTGTCGGGCTTGATGAAGTCGAACAAGGGACGATAAGTGCGGCCCTCCAGCGCGGTGCCGGGGAAGGTGTCCACCACCTCGACGGGCTCGTCGCCGAACACGGCCGGGATGCGCTCCTGAGCCAGGATGAGGTACTCCCGGCCGCCGTCCGCGGTGGCGCGGGCCACCTTGGCGTAGGTGAACTCGGGATGCGCGGCCACGGCCACATTCGCGGGCAGGGTCCAGGGCGTGGTGGTCCAGATCAGCAGCGCGGTGTCGGGCTCGTCGGTGAGCCACAGGCGCACATAGACCGAGGGGTCTTCCACTTCCTTGTAGCCCAGGGCCACCTCGTGGCTCGAGAGGGGCGTCTCACAGCGGGGGCAATAAGGCACCACCTTGAACCCCCGATAGAGCAGGCCCCGGTCCCAAAAGTTCTTCAAAATCCACCAGATGGACTCGATGTAAGTGTTGTGATAGGTGACATACGCCTGGTCCAGGTCCACCCAGAACGCGATGCGCTCGGTCAGGCGCTCCCAATCCTTGATGTACTCGAACACCGACTGGCGGCACATCTCGTTGAACTTGGCGATGCCGAAGCGTTCGATCTCGTGCTTGTGGCGGATGCCCAGGCGCTTTTCCACCTCGATCTCCACGGGCAGGCCGTGGGTGTCCCAGCCGCCGCGGCGCAGCGCGTGGTAGCCGTTCATGGCCCAAAAGCGGGGGAACATATCCTTGAAGGCCCGCGCGAGGACATGGTGCACGCCGGGCCTGCCGTTGGCCGTGGGCGGGCCTTCGTAGAACACATACTCGGGGCCACCCTCCCGCTGCTGGACCTGCTTGCGCATGATGTCGTGCGCCTTCCAGAAGGCCAGCACTTCTTCCTCCAGTTGGGGGAAGTTGGGTTTGGTGGGCACGGGCTGGAAAGGCATGGCGCACCTCCACGAGATGAGATGGGGCATTTAAAGCGAAACGCCGCCTCGTCCACCAGGGACGAAGGCGGCATGGCCTCCGCGGTACCACCCTGCTTCCTCGGCGCGGGGCCGAGGCGCTCGGCCGAGGACTCCGGCGGGGGGTGTTGGCCCCACCTTGCATCCTCGCGCCCGGATAACGGCGGGCGAACCCGGCTGCCCTTACTCCCCGCGGGGCGGGTTTCGGGTCGCGGCTCCGGAGGGATTTTCGGCTCGGCGGTTGCCGCCCGGCTCTCACCGTCCCGGGCTCGCTGGGGGCCCACGGCCCGAGCCTACTCGTCTCCATCAGCGCCTTTGGACACTTCGGATTGTCCAACAGCAGTCGGGGCGGGCGGATTTGAACCGCCGGCCTCACGGACCCGAACCGTGCGCTCTATCCGGGCTGAGCTACGCCCCGAC
>JAADEN010000197.1 GCA_013153375.1 Chloroflexota bacterium
TTCCGCCCCTACCACCGGCTACCGGCCGACGGCTGACGGCTGTCCCACCTCTACCGGCCACCGGCCGACGGCTACCGGCTATCTTCATGCTTCACCGCCTTCCGCGGGGCGCTTGAGGAAGAGCACCACCCGCTCGAATTCCACCACCACGGTGCCGTCCTGCTTGCGGCCGATGTGCTTCAGGCGCACGATGCCCGCGTTGGGCCGGGATTTGGATTCCCGCTTGCTGACCACTTCGGTCTCCACATACAGGGTGTCGCCGTGGAACATGGGGTTGGGATGGTGCACATTCTCGTAGCCCAGGTTGGCGATGATGGTGCCCTCGGTGAGGTCGGGCACGGTGATGCCCGTGGCCAGGGCCAGGGTCAGCAGGCCGTTGACGATGCGCTGCCCGAAGGGGCTGCGGGCCGCGAAGTCCGCGTTCAGGTGCAGGGGCTGGGTGTTCATGGTCAGCGCGCAGAACAGGGTGTTGTCGGCCTCGGTGATGGTGCGGCCCAACCCGTGGCGAATCTTCATGCCCACTTCCAGGTCTTCGTAATACTTGCCGGGCATACGCGCCTCCTGCGGTGGGATAAGTTCAGCGGTCGCCGTAGCCGTGGGGATGGCGGCGGTGCCATTCCCACGCGCTGGCGATGATGTCGTGCAACGCGGGGATGCGGGGCTGCCAGCCCAGTTCGCGGCGGGCCTTGTCGGCCGCGGCCACCAGCCGCGGCGGGTCGCCCGGTCGGCGGGGGGCCTCCACCGCGGGGATGGGATGGCCCGTGACCGCCCGCGCGGTCTGGATGACCTCCAGCACCGAGTAGCCGCGGCCGTTGCCCAGGTTGTAAATCAGACGGTCGTGGCGTTCCAGCGCGTCCAGGGCCAGCAAGTGCGCATCCACCAGATCGGCCACATGGATGTAATCGCGGATGGCCGTGCCGTCGGGGGTGGGGTAGTCGGTGCCGAAAATCTTGATGTGGTCCCGCTGGCCCAGGGCCACCTGCAGCACCAGCGGGATGAGGTGGCTCTCGTTGGGGTGGTCCTCGCCGCGATCGGGCAGCGCGCCCGCGGCGTTGAAGTAACGCAGCGCGGCGTAGCGCAGGCCCCGCACCCGGCGGTACCACTCCAGCATTTGCTCCACCATCCACTTGGTCTGGCCGTACACATTGCCGGGCCGAATCTCGTCGTCCTCCCGCAGCGGATCGTCCCTGGACGCGTACACGGCCGCGGTGGAGGAGAACACGAAGCGGGTCACGCCCGCGTCCAGCGCGGCCTCGATGAGCCGCAGCGAATTGACCACATTGTTGCGGAAATACTTGCCGGGCTGCTGCATGCTCTCGCCGGCCTGGATGAACGCGGCGAAGTGCATCACCGCGTCGTAATGCGTGGCCCGCAGCGCGGCCCGCAGGCGGTCCTCGTCGGCCAGGTCCGCGTGGATGAACTCGGCCTCGGGGGGCACCGCGGCCCGGTGGCCCGTGACCAGCGAGTCGTACACCGTGACCGCGTGGCCGGCCTCGAGCAAACGCTGGGCCGCGATGGAGCCGATGTAGCCCGCGCCGCCGGTGACGAAGATGCGCATGGGATCACCTCGCGCGGGCCGTGGGCTGGCCGATGCCGTTGGTCAGGCTGCCCACGCCCTCGATGGTGAGGGTGATCTCGTCCCCGGACCGCAGCCAGTGGTTCGTCTCCATGCCGCTGCAGCCCGGCAGCGTGCCCGTGGCCATGAGTTCGCCGGGCAGCACGCTCTCGCCCAGGGAGGCGTAGGCCACCATCTCGCCCAGGGTGTGCTGCATGCCCGCGGTGGAGCCCCGGCCCCAGACCTGGCCGTTCACCCGTACCTCGCCTTGCAGGGCCTCGACCCGGGGCAAAATCTCGTCCGCGGTGACCACCACCGCGCCCATCGCGTTGGCGAAGTTCTTGGCCTTGACCGGCCCAAAGCCGCTGGTCATCTCGGGGTACTGCACATCCCGGGCGCTGAAGTCGTTGACCACCACGAAGCCGCCGATCGCGGCCTCGGCTTCTTGAGGTGTGGCGTCGCGCAGGGGCTGGGCGACGATCACGCCCAACTCCAACTCGTAGTCCAACGCACGGGTGTACGACGGCCACGGAATCTCGTCGCCCTCGGTGAAGAAGTTGATGTGGCTGCCCATGTAGTAGATGGGCTTCTCGTACCAAATGGGTTTGGGCCGCAGCGCCTTGGGCGGCTTGCCGAAAATCCGCTCATACAGGCGGATGAAGCGCATCTTCTCGGGCATGAAGCGCTGCACCATGCCCTTGGCCGCGTCGATGAAGTGCTGCTCGTAGAGCATGAAGTCCCGAAACGACAGGGGCTGGAAGGGCATGCGGGGCGCGGGGTCGAAGATCGCGCTCAGGTCGAGCCCTGCCGCGGCGATGCGTTCCAGCAGGGCCTGGGCTTCGTCGCGCGCGGCCGCGCCGGCCTGTAAGAAGCCGATGACATCGTGGGCCGTGGTGCTCAGGGTGGGGAACCGCTCCGCGGCGGCCAGGGCGCGCAGCGCGGGGCGCAAGGGCTGCCACTGCCCCGCGGCGTCCTCCACGGCCACGGAGAAGCCCTCGTCGGGCGGCTTGAGTCGGACCAGGCGTAAACGCACGGCGCACCTCCGCGGCTTGGGGTGCAGGAAGTATAACACGCGGCGCGCGGCCTTTAGCAGCAGGGACGGGCCGCCGGGGACCGTCGAATTGGGCGCGAGCGCCGCGGCCTCTCGGGACACTTTTGGCGCGCCCCCCGGCCTATATTTGGGCTCCCCGGGCTTCGGCCAGCAACCGCAGCCCGGCCAGCAGTTGGGCGCGCCAGCGGCCTTCCGCATCTCGGGGCAGCCAGTAGGTCTCGCGGCCCGTGCGCCAGGGCGGAGGCAGTTCCTGCAACCGGCGCGGGGGCGCGCCCTCGGGCCGCGGCCGGTAGCGCAGCACGATGTGGCCCTGCTCCGAACCCACCGAGGCCAACCCCGCGGCCTGGGCCAGCAGTTTCACCCGCATCAGGTAGAGCAGGTGGGCCACCGGCTCGGGCCACGGCCCGAAGCGGTCCCGCAGTTCCTCCCCAAAGGCTTCGACCTGGGCCAAAGTCTCCACCTCGGCCAGACGGCGGTACAGGGCCAGGCGAATCTCGGGGTCGGGCACATATTCGGCCGGGATGCCCACGGGCAGGGGCAGGTCCACGCTCACGGGCTCGGGCGTGAGGCTGCGGGCCAGGCGCTCAGGCGCGGGCATTCCGGCCGCGGCGCGCAGTTGGGCCACGGCCTCGGCCAGCAGGCGGGTGTAGAGGTGGAAGCCCACCGCGGCCACATGCCCGTGCTGGCGGGTGCCCAGCAGTTCGCCCGCGCCCCGCAGTTCCAGGTCCCGCAGCGCGATTTGCATGCCCGCGCCCAGGTAGGAGTGCTCGGCCAGCACCTCCAGGCGGGCCTTGGCCTCGGGCCGGGGCGGGTAGGTGGGGCTCCAGAACAGGTACGCGTACGCGCGCACCGGGCCGCGGCCGATGCGGCCCCGCAGTTGGTACAGTTGCGCCAGGCCGAAGCGGTCGGCCCGCTCGACGATGAGGGTGTTGGCCCGGGGGAAGTCCAGCCCGGCCTCGATGATGGTGGTGGTCACCAGCACATCCACCTGGCCCTCCGCGAAGGCTTCCATCACCTGGGCCAGTTCTCGCTCGGGCATCTGGCCGTGGGCCACGGCCACCCGGGCCTGGGGCACCAGCCGCGTCAGCCGCGCGGCCACCGCGGGCAGTTCGTCCACCCGGTTGTGGACATAGAACACCTGGCCGCCCCGGTCCAGTTCGCGCCAGATGGCCCGCCGCACCAGCCCCGCGTCGTAGGGGCCGATGTGGGTGACCACGGGCAGGCGCTCCGCGGGCGGCGTTTGGATGAGGGAGATGTCCCGCGCGCCGCTCAGGGCCAGATACAGAGTGCGCGGGATGGGCGTGGCCGTCAGGGTGAGCACATCCACCTCGGTGCGCAGGCGCTTGAAGTGCTCCTTGTGGGTCACGCCGAAGCGCTGTTCCTCGTCGATGATGACCAGGCCCAGGTCTTTGAACTGCACATCGGGCGAGAGCAGGCGATGGGTGCCGATGACGATGTCCACCGTGCCGCGGCGCAGCCCGCGCAGGATGCGCTGCTGCTCCTTGGGCGTGCGGAAGCGCGAGAGCATCTCCACCGTCACCGGGAAAGGCGCCAGGCGCTGGCGAAAGGTGCGGTAGTGCTGCTGCGCGAGCACCGTGGTGGGCACCAGCAGGGCCACCTGCTTGCCGTCCATCACCGCCTTGAACGCGGCCCGCAGCGCGATTTCCGTCTTGCCGAAGCCCACATCGCCGCACAGCAGCCGGTCCATGGGCCGCGGGCTTTCCATGTCGCGCTTGACCTCGGCCAGAGCCCGCACCTGGTCGGGCGTCTCCTCGTAGGAAAACGCGGCCTCCAGGGCCAGTTGCCACTCGGTATCCGGCCCGAACGCGTGCCCCTGCACGGCCTGCCGCCTGGCGTACAGTTCCAGCAGGTCGTGGGCTACGCGCTGCGCCGCGCGGCGGGCCTTGGTCTTGGCCTGCTGCCATTGCCCCGTGCCCAGGCGGGTGATGCGGGGCGGCGTCGCATCGGGGCCCACATAGCGGGTGATGCGGTCCGCCTGGTGCACGGGCACATACAGCTGGTCGCCCTCCGCGTATTCGATGAGGAGATAATCCTGGGCCACGCCCTCGGTGATCCGCTGCACCAACCCCCGAAAGCGGCCGATGCCGTGGTCCAGGTGCACCACATAGTCGCCGGGCCGCAGGTCCGCGTAGGCTTGTTCGGGCACGCGGGCCCGGGGCCGCGGCCGGCGGCGCACCTGGGGCGGACGCCAGCCGAAGATTTCGGTATCGGTGAACACCAGCACCTGGGGCGGGTTTTGGGGGACGGGCTCCGCGGCGGGCCGGGCTGCGCCGCGCAGGCCCACGCCTTCGCGCGCGCTGGCCTCGACGAAGAACACGCGGCCCGCGCGGCGGCGTCGGAAGTCGCGCCACATCTGGGTCAGGCGGGCCTTCTGCCGTGAGACGATCAACACCTCCGCGCCCTGGGCCAGGCGCTGGGCCACATGATCCAGGAAGGTCACCAACTGGCCGCCGAAGCGCTCCAGCGGCACGAACAGGTCGGCCACCTCCTGGGGCTCGGCCTCGCCCGGAGGCGTGTCCCCCGCGCGCCCAAAAGGCCCCAGCGACAGGGCCCGGCCCTGGGGGAAGCCCTCGGCCAGCGCGTCCCAGGGCTGGTAGGGCAGCGGGCCGTCCGCGGGCCAGAGGCCGTGGGCGACGGCCTCCTCCCGCAGGCGCACGGCCTGGGCCTCCAGGTCGTCCACGGTTTGGCGCAGGGTCTGGATGTCGTCCACGATCAGCAGCGCGCGCTCGGGGAGGTAGTCGAGCACCGACGCGGGCGGGTAGCGCCAGGGGATGTGGGCCTCGGAGGGCGGCGTCTCGTCGCCCTCGCGGGGCAGGATCTCCCGCGCCGGCGGGATGTCCACCGCGTCGCGGGGCCCGGTGGTGCGCTGGGTGGCGGGATCGAAGGCCCGCACGCGCTCGATTTCGTCGCCGAAGAAGTCCAGGCGCACGGGCTGGGGCTCGGTGGGCGGCCAGACATCGAGGATGTCGCCCCGCCGCGCGAA
>JAADEN010000170.1 GCA_013153375.1 Chloroflexota bacterium
CTGCACCTCACGCCGCCGGGCCGCGATTGGGCCGTGCATGTGCTGCGGGCCCACCGCCTGTGGGAGCGCTATCTGCGCGATCACGCGGGCCTGCCGTTGGATCAGGTCCACGCGGCCGCGCACCGCCTGGAGCACCGCCTGAGCCCCAAACAGGCCCAACGCCTGTACGAGGCCCTGGGCTACCCGGCCACCGACCCCCACGGCGACCCCATCCCCGGAGCCTGGGGCGAGGTGCCTCCGCGGCAGGGCGAGCCCCTGGTCGCGTGGCCGCCTGGCCGCCGCGGGCGCATCGTGCATCTGGAGGACGAACCCGCGGTGGCCTACCAGCAGGTGCTGGCCTGCGGTCTGCAGGTGGGCCAGGTGGTGCAGGTGCTGGAGCGCACCTCCGAGCGGGTGGTGCTGCTGCGCGAGGACGGCGAGGAGTGCGTCCTGGCCCCCGCGGTGGCCGTCAATGTGCACCTGGCCCCCGCGGGCGAGGACGAGCGGCAGATGCCGCCCGATGTGCTGCCTTTGAGCCAACTTCCCGACGACGCGGAGGCGGTGGTGGTCGCCATTGACCCCGCGGTGCAGGGGCTCAGCCGCCGTCGGCTGCTGGACCTGGGCTTTACCCCCGGCGCGCGCGTGCGGGTGTACCTGCGCGCCATGTTCGGCGACCCGCGGGCTTACGAGATTCGCGGCACCCGCATCGCGCTGCGGAACGAACAGGCCGCGCACATTTGGGTGCGGCCGCTGCCCGCGCGGAGCCCATCCCCCACCTCACCCAACGGAGACGCGCCTCATGCCTTGGTGGAAGAAACTCGCTGAACCCCGCCCCGCGTGCGCGACCTGCCCCGCGGCCGCGCATCTGGCGCCCTTGGGCGCGGGCCGGGGGCAGGCCGATTATGTGGTCGCGCTGGCGGGCAATCCCAACACGGGCAAGTCCACCCTGTTCAACCGCCTGACGGGCCTGCGCCAGCACACGGGCAACTGGCCGGGCAAGACCGTCACCCGGGCCGAGGGCGCGTTCGAATACAACGGCAAACGCTACCGGCTGGTGGATCTGCCCGGCACCTACTCGCTGCTCTCCACCTCCGAGGACGAGGAGGTGGCCCGCAACTTCCTGCTCTTCGGCCGGCCCGACGCGGTCATCATCACCGTGGACGCGACCGCGCTGGAGCGCAACCTGAACCTGGTGCTGCAAATTTTGGAAATCACCGACCGGGCCATCGTCGCGGTGAACATGATGGACGAGGCCCGCCGCAAAGGGCTGGAGATCGACACCCGCACCCTGTCGCGCGACCTGGGCGTGCCCGCGGTGCCCATCGTGGCCCGCACGGGCGAGGGCGTGAGCCGCCTGCTGCAAACCCTGGAGGCCCTGGTCCAGGGCCAGATCCGCACCCGACCGCGGCGGGTGCAGGGCTCGCCCGTGTTCCAGCGCGCGCTGCAAGCCCTGGTGGACGAGATTCGGGCCCTGTACCCCGACCTGCCCAACCCGCGCTGGATCGCGCTGCGGCTGTTGGACGGCGACCCGCGCATCATCGAGGCCCTGCGCAGCGGCGAACTGGCCGCGCTGGCCCGGGGGCAGGCGACCCAGGCCACGGTGCGGGCGCCCCGCGAGGCTTTGGGGGTGGATCACCTCCTGGCGGGCCAGAGCGCGCCCCCGGCGGCCTGGGAGCCACCCACGCCCGAGGAACGCGCCCGCATCGAGGCCCTGCTGCGCAAGGCCGAGGAGCTGCGCCGCGAACTGGGCCCCGTCTGGCAGGACGCGGTGGTGGCCGCGCTGTATGCGGAAGCGGAGCGCATCGCCCGCCGCGCGGTCCATGTGCGGGGCGAGCCCCGGGCCTACGATTGGGACCAAACCCTCGACCGCCTGCTCACCTCGCCGGTGACGGGCCTGCCCATCCTGTTCCTCATGCTGGGCGTGGTGTTCTGGCTCACCATCCAGGGCGCGAACATCCCTTCGGAGTGGCTGTCGCGGGGCCTGTTCTGGATCGAAGCCCAGGGCGCGGCCCTGTTCGAGGCCCTGGGCCTGCCCTGGTGGGTGACGGGCTTCCTGTGGCACGGCGTGTATCGCGGGCTGGCCTGGGTGGTCAGCGTGATGCTGCCGCCCATGGCCATCTTCTTCCCCCTGTTCACCTTCATGGAAGACCTGGGCCTGCTGCCCCGCATCGCGTTCAACCTGGACTGGCTGTTCCGCAAGGCCGGCGCGCACGGCAAACAGGCCCTGACCATGGCCATGGGCTTCGGCTGCAACGCGGCCGGTGTAGTGGCTACACGCATCATCGATTCGCCCCGCGAGCGGCTCATCGCCATCCTGACCAACACTTTCGTGCCCTGCAACGGTCGCTACCCCACCCTCATCATGCTGGCCACCGTGTTCATCGCCGCGCAATTCCCGGCCGGATACGCGTCCTTCGTGGCCGCGCTGGCCGTGGTGGCGACCATCCTGCTGGGCATCTTCTTCACCCTGGTGGTGTCGTGGGGCCTGTCGCGCACCGTACTCAAAGGGCTGCCCTCCGCGTTCACCCTGGAACTGCCGCCCTACCGCATGCCCAATGTGTGGCAAATCCTCTACACCTCGTTCATCGAGCGCACCGTGTTCGTGCTGCGGCGGGCCATGCTCACGGCCGCGCCTGCGGGCGGCGTGATCTGGCTGCTGGCCAACCTGCAGGTGGGCGGCCAGAGCCTGGCGTGGCACATCGCCAACTTCCTCGACCCCCTGGGCCGGCTCATGGGCCTGGACGGCGTCATCCTGCTGGCCTACATCATCGCCATCCCGGCCAACGAGATCGTGGTGCCCACCATGATCATGGTCTATCAGAACGCGTCCATGATGATCGAACTGGACTCGTTGCAGGCCCTGCGGGAACTGCTGGTAGGCCGCGCGGGCTGGACCCTGCTCACCGCGGCCAACCTGATGCTGTTCGCCATCCTGCACAACCCGTGCGGCACCACCATCCTGACCATCTATAAGGAAACGGGCAGCAAGAAATGGGCCACCTTCGGCGCGCTCATGCCCCTGGGCCTGGGCTTCGTGGTGACCACCCTGGTGGCCGCGGTGGTGCGCGCCCTGGGCGGGGGATGAGAGGCGGGAAGGCGGCGAAAAATTTGCCTTGTCTGCAAAGGAGTTTTTCCGGTACAATAGAGACTCGGAGGAGGGCGCCGCCCGGGAGCGAGCCCTGGCCCCCTCGGGGCGCAGGGCGGGCGCGTGCCACGGCTGCGGGCCCTCATCCGCGTTGCACTCATCCTCTCACATCCCCTTTCGGAAGGAGGAACATCATGAGGAAAACCCATTGGCGCTGGCTCGCGATGCTCTTGCTGCTGACGCTGGCGGTGCTCGCTTTGGCCGCCTGCGGTGGCAAGGCCGAAGAGGCCGCGACCGAGGCTCCCAAAGAGGAAGTCACCGAGGCCGCGCCTCAAGAGGAAGCCACCGAAGCGACCCAAGAAGAGGCCACGGAAGAGGCCACCAAGGAGGCCCAAGAAGAGGCTCCTCCGGCCGAGGAATTCACCTTCGGCCTGCTGCTGGTGGGTCCTTACAACGACCGGGGCTGGAGCCAGGCCCACTACGAGGCCGGTGAGCGGGTCGCGGAGGCCTTGGGCGTCAAGATGATCTATGTGGACAAGGTCAACCCCGCGGACCGGCCCGGCACCACCGCGTCCCAACTGGCCAAGGAACTGGTGGACCAGGGCGCGAAAGTCCTCATCTTCAACTCCGACGACATGAAGGACGACGCGACCGCGTTCGCCCAGGAGAACCCGGATGTGTATGTCATTCACATCTCGGGCGATCAGGCCTGGAAAGAGGGCAAGAACTATGTGGAGGTGCCCAACCTGTCCAACCTGATGGGCCGCATGATCTACGGCAAGATGATCGCCGGCTGCGCGGCCGCGCTGACCACCGAGACCGGTCAGATCGGCTACTTGGGCCCGTTGATCAACGACGAGACCCGCCGCCTGGCCGCGTCGGCCTACCTGGGCGCCAAGTACTGCTGGGAGAACTACCGCAACCAGAACCCCGACGACCTGAAGTTCAAGGTCACCTGGATCGGCTTCTGGTTCCACATCCCCGGCGTGACCCTGGACCCCACCCAGGTCGCGGATGACTTCTTCCAGAACGGCTACGATGTGGTGATCTCGGGCATCGACACCACCGAGGCCCTGGTCGAGGCCAAGAAGTTCGCGGATCAGGGCCAGAAGTCCTGGGCCATCCCCTACGACTACGAGGGCGCGTGCGAAGAGGCCCCCGAAGTCTGCCTGGGCGTGCCCTACTTCAACTGGGCGCCCGGTTATCGCCAACTCATCGAGTCGGCCATGAACGGCACCTGGGAGTCCCAATTCCTGTGGCTGGGCCCCGACTGGAACGACATCAACAACCCCGACACTTCGTCGGTGGGCTTCCTCAAGGGCCCGGGCCTGAGCGATGGCGCGTCCGCGGGCGTGGATAAGTTCATCGGCGAGTTGGCCGATGGCCTCAACCTGTGGACCGGCCCGCTCTACCTGCAGGACGGCACCCTGTACCTGAAGGAAGGCGAAGTCGCCACCGACCAGCAAATCTGGTACCTGCCGCAACTGCTGCAAGGCATGGAAGGGCAGAGCGTGGCGGAATAGCCCCTGCGCCGTAGTCGCGTGAAGACCCCTCGCCGCCGCGGTTCGGCCCCAGGCCGGGCCGCGGCGGTTTGTTGTATAATGCGCTCTGGACGACCCCCAGGGTAGGAGCGACCCATGACCTCGCGACGCAAAATCCGCGTCCTCATCGCCAAGCCGGGGCTCGACGGCCACGACCGTGGGGCCAAAATCGTGGCCCGCGCGCTGCGTGACGCGGGCATGGAGGTCATCTACACCGGCTTGCGCCAGACGCCCGAGATGATCGCCGAGGCCGCGCTGCAAGAGGATGTGGATGTGGTGGGCCTGTCCATCCTCTCGGGCGCGCACATGACCCTGGTGCCCCAGGTGCTCCAGGCCCTGCGCGAGCGGGGGCTGGACGATGTGCTGGTGCTCGTGGGCGGCATCATCCCGCCGCAGGATGTGCCCAAGTTGCGGGCCATGGGCGTGTACAAAGTCTATGGCCCGGGCGCGCCCACCGCGCAAATCGCAGCCGACATCGAGGCCGCGGTGTACGGCTCGGCCCAACCGGAGGAGTCCCCCGCATGAACCCCTGGGCCCAACGGGTGCGTCAAGGCGACCGCCGCGCGCTGGCCCGGGTGCTCACCTGGGTGGAGAACGAGACCCCCGAAGGCGAGGCCGCGCGGCGGGATCTGTTCACCGCCACGGGACGGGCCCACATCGTGGGCGTCACCGGGCCGCCGGGCGCGGGCAAGTCCACTCTGGTGGCCGCGCTCACCCGCCACCTGCGGGCCGCCCGCCCCGAGGCTCGGGTGGGCATCCTGGCCGTGGACCCGTCCAGCCCCTACACCGGCGGCGCGCTGCTGGGCGACCGGGTACGTATGCCGCCCGACCTGGTGCGCGATCCGGGCGTGTTCTTCCGCAGCATGGCCTCGCGGGGCGCGGCTGGCGGGCTGGCCCGGGCCACCGAGCG
>JAADEN010000195.1 GCA_013153375.1 Chloroflexota bacterium
TGTGACGCTGGGCGTGACCGTGGCCGTGGGCGAGGCCGTCGCGGGCGGCTCGGTGGGCGCCGCGGTCGGAGGTACGGGCGATGCGGTCGCGGTCGGCGTCGGCGCGCGCGCGGCGCGAAACGCCTGCCACGAAGCCGGCAAACCACAGGCCAGCCCGACGAGCAGGGCCAGCCCGATCCAACGCAAATGAGGGAAGTGGGGGCGCGTGTTCATGGATTCCTTCGCAGGGCCGCGTACCCGGCGGCTGGCCGCCTTCAGGGCCGCGTCAAGGGCGCAGGCGCACCTCCACGCGCCCGTGATCGTGGCCCAGGGCCATGCAGCGGGTTTCGGTCACAGGGTACGACTTGCCCGTGGCCCATTGTACCGCGGTTTGGATGGAGCCGACCAGCAGGTGTCCCAAGGGATGATCGGCCTGGCGGCCCTGGCACAACGCGCAGGGACGAAAGCAGTAGGCCACGGTGTCGTCGTCTTCTTCGATCCAGAAGGTGGTCTCGGGGGTGGAAATGGACGCCAGGGCCTTGCCCATCTGCGTCAACACGGTCTTGATGCGCTGCCGCTCGGGCAGCAACTTGACGGCCCGCCCCAGCAGGCCCAACACTTTGGGCTGCTCCCGCAGGCCGTAGTAGAACGAAGCGCGGCCGATGCGCCGCAGCATGCCTTTGCCCGCTCGGCCGTAGAATTCCTCAATGGCCGCGTTCAGACGGGCATAATCTTCGAACGAGATGGCCGGTTCGGTGTTGTCCGGCGGGAGACGGTGGACATAATGCCCCAACCCGGCGTTGCGCAGCACGATGTGCAGCCCGCGTTCGCCCATGATCTCGGCGATGGCCATCATGGCCTGACGCATCAACGCGTTGGCAATGTAAAAAGTCGCTTCATCCGCATCGGACATGGGACCTCCTACGGGCGGCGGGTCACCGCAGGCGCACCTCCACCCGACCGTGATCGTCACCGCGGGCCATGCAGCGGGTTTCGACGATGTCCAGGTTGCGCCCCACCGCCCACTTGACCGCGGCCTGGATGGAGCCGACCAGAAAATCGCCCAGGGGTTCCTCGCTCTGGCGGCCCGTGCACAGACCGCAGGGCCGGAGGCAGAACGCGAGCACATCGCCGTCGTCTTCGACCCAGGCCTCTTGCCGGGGGATGGTGTTCTCCACGATGCCTTTGGCCATCTGCTGCAACAGCAGTTTGACCCGCTGGCGCTCGGGCAGGGCCTTGATGGACTGGGCCAACAAACGCAAAATGAGGGCCTGGTCGTGCAAGTTGTACTGAAACACCGACGCGCCCACCCGGCGGAGCACGCCCGCGGCGCGCGGGCCGTACAAGCGGCGCACCGCGGCGTCCAGGGCCGCGTATTCCGCGAAGGTGATGGAGGGCTCGTCGTTGTCGGGCGGCAAGCCAATGCCCTCCAGGCCGGCTTCCCGCAGCACGACCTTCAGGGCCTGATCGCCCAACACATCCGAGATGCCCAACAGCGCGGAGCGCAACAAGCGATTGGTAATGCGATATTCGGGTTGTCCGTCGCCCACTTTGTCCTCCGGTCGAAAGCGATCTTGCGTTGTCCCCATTATACAGCAAAAGTGTCGGCTCCATCCCCGCGTCAAGTGATGTTACAATTGGGTCATCTCCGCAGGAGTGCTTCCCATGTCCGAAGAAATCACGCCGGAACTGTTCGCCCGCCTGGTGGAACTGGCCGCGCTGGAACTCACGCCCGAAGAGGCCGAGTATCTGCGCCGGGAACTCAACCGCCAGTTGGACGCCATCCACCAGTTGGAGGCCACGCCCATCCCCGAAGGCACGCCCATCACCTCCCACGGCGTGCCTTACCCGCGTGAGCGCCGCGCGCCTCTGCGGGACGACCGCTGGCAGCCCTACCCCAACCGGGACGCGCTGCTGGCCCAGGCCCCCGAGACCGATCCCGAGGGCTATGTGGTCGTGCCCGACATCCCCCACGAAACGCTGGAATGAGCCCCGCCCCGGCCCCAGGCCGCGGGAACCCCAACGAGGCCCGTATGACCGAACTCTGGCAACTCTCCGCTCTGGACATCGCCCGCCTGGTGCGCCGCGGTGAGGTCTCGGCCCGGGAAGTCACCCAGGCGGTGCTGGACCACATCGCGCGCGTGGACGGCGCGCCCGGCCGCCTGCTGGAGCCGGGCCAGGACCCGGCCGCGGTGCACGCGGCCGAGCCCGGCGTGCACGCGTTCATCACCCTGACCGCGGACCGCGCGCTGGCCCAGGCCGACGCGGTGGACGCGGCCCTGGCCCGGGGCGAGGACCCCGGCCCCCTGGCCGGCGTACCCTTCACCGTCAAGGACATCTTCACCGTGGAAGGCACGCCTTCCACCGCGGGCTCGCGCATTCTGGCCAACTTCGTCGCGCCCTACACGGCCACCGCGGTGGCCCGCCTGGAGCAGGCCGGCGCGGTCATGCTGGGCAAGGTCAACCTGGACGAGTTCACCTTTGGCTCGTCCAACGAATCCAGCGCGTTCCAGCCCAGCCCGCGCAACCCGTGGGACCTGAACCGGGTGCCCGGCGGTTCGTCGGGCGGCAGCGCCGCGGCCGTGGCTGCGTACGAAGGCGCGCTCTCGGTGGGCACCGACACCGCGGGCTCCATCCGCCAGCCCGCGGCCTTCTGCGGCGTGGTGGGGCTCAAGCCCACCTACGGCCGGGTGAGCCGCTACGGGCTCATCGCGTTCGCGTCGTCCATGGACACGCCCGGCCCCCTGACCCGCACCGCGGCCGACGCGGCCCTGGCGCTGCAAATCATGGCCGGGGCCGACCCCCACGACGCCACCGCGGTCACCCTGCCCGTGCCCGACTACCTGGCCGAGTTGGAGAAGGGCGTGCGGGGCCTGCGCATCGGCCTGTCGCCCGACTACTTCCGCATCACCCGGGTGGACCCGGCCACGGGCGAATGGCACACCGAGGAAGTGCGCCCCGAAATCCGGGCCGCGGTGGAGGCCGTGGCCCAGGCCCTGGCCGACCTGGGCGCGGAGATCGTGCCCGATGTGCCCATGCCCCACACTCGCGACGCCATCCCCGCCTACTTCGTCATCTCCCGGGTGGAGGCGGCCTCGAACCTGCACCGCTACGACGGCGTGAAATACGGCTATCGCACGCCCGACCCCGTGGCCGACCTGCGGGAGATGTATCGCAAGACGCGCGGGCAAGGCTTTGGGCTGCAGCCCAAACTGCGCATCCTCATGGGGATGTATGTGAGCGCGGCGCAGTACAGCGAGCGTTACTACGAGCGGGCCCTGCGGGTGCGCACCCTCATCCGCCGGGATTTTGAGGCCATCTTCGATCCCCAGGGGCCCTATCGGCTCGACGCCCTGCTCGCGCCCCCCACGCCCACGCCCGCGTTCCCCGTGGGCGCGGTGTACGGCGACAGCGTGCTCATGCAATATGCGGACCAACTGACCGTGGCGGCCAACCACGCGGGCGTGCCGGCCATCGCCATCCCCGCGGGGTTCGACGGGCAGGGGCTGCCCCTGGCCGCGCAGTTCTTCGCGCCCGAGTTCCGCGAGGACATCCTGCTGCGCCTGGCCCACGCGTTCGAGCAGGCCACCGCGGACGCGGCCTGGCGCGCGCGCCGCCCCGGGATCGTCGGATAAATCGTGCCGTCATGACGCAGCCCGCCAACCCCCGCCCGCTGTCCATCGCCCAGGCCATCGCCGCGTATCTGGATGTGGTGCGCCTGGCCCGCAGCCCCAACACCGCGCGCACCTACGCGCACGCGCTGCGCGCGTTCCAGGACAGCCTGGCCCGCCGTGAGATTTCCCCCGCGGACACGCCTCTGCTGGCCCTGCAGGAAACCTGGCTGGCCGACTTCGCCCGGGACCTCAAGGACCTGGCCCCCGCGACGGAGCAACTCTATCTGACCGCGGTGCGGGGGTTCTACGCGTTCGTGGCCGGCAACTGGCGGCCCGAGTTGAACATGGAGCGCATCAAGTTCATGCTGCGCCAGCACAGTCGGCGGCCCGGGCCGCGGCTGCCGCAGTTCCCTTACAAGGCCATCGAGCGGGTGCTGGACTATGCTCAGTCGCTCAAGCAGGTGGCCGCGGGGGTGGACGACGCGCGGGAGCGCCTGCGCCTGCTGCGCGATCGGGCCTTCTTGCTGACTTTGGCCGATACGGGCCTGCGGGTGCACGAGGCGTGCGGCCTGCGGCGGGGCGACCTGGACTGGGAGCAGGGCCGGGCGCTGGTCATCGGCAAGGGCAATCGGCAGGATGTGGTGCGCTTTTCGCGGCGCTCGCTGGACGCGCTGCAGGACTATTTGCGGGCCCGCGCGCTGCTCGACGGCAGCAGCGGCCGCCCGCTGGGCACGCTGCCCGTGTTCGCCCGCCACGACAAACGGGCCGGCAAGCGGGTGTTGCCCATCAGCACCGTCACCGGCCGGAGCATCGTCCGGCAGCGGGTGCGGGAAGCCCTGGGGCCCGAGGCCGAGGGCACCATCACCCCCCACTCGTTCCGGCACTACTTCGTCACCCGGGTGCTCAAGGGCTCGGGCGGCAACTTGAAGTTGGCCCAGACCCTGGCCCGCCACCGCAACATCCAGGTGACCCAACGCTACGCGCACCTGAGCGACGACGAGTTGGACCGCTACTACGCGGCCATCTTCGAGAAGGACGAGGGGGCCGCGCCCGCCGAGGGCTGAGGGTCAATCGCGCGCCACCGTGCCCTGCCGCAGCCACTTGGCGATGCCGCCGGGATGCTCGAAGGTCTCCAGGGCCTGGAGCACGGCCTCGGGGGTGGCGGCCTCCAGCAATAGGCGGCGGTGCTCCACATACAAAAAGCCCTGGCCCAAGGCGAAGTCCACGAATTCGAGCAATTTGTCGTAAAAGCCCTGGAAGTTGAGCAGGCCCACGGGCTTGCGGTGCAGCCCGATCTGGGCCCAGGTGAGGGCCTCGAACAGTTCCTCCCAGGTGCCGAAGCCGCCGGGCAGGGCGATGAACGCGTCGGCCAGTTCGGCCATGCGGGCCTTGCGGGTGTGCATGTCGGGCACGACTTCCAGGCGGGTGAGGCCCGTGTGGGCCAGTTGGGGCGTGTAGAAGTGGTCGGGCAGCACGCCGACGACCTCGCCGCCGGCCTCCAGGGCCGCGTCGGCCAGCGCGCCCATGAGGCCCGTGCTGCCGCCGCCGTACACCAGCCGCCAGCCCCGCTGCGCGATGCGCCGCCCCATCTCCCGGGCCGCGTCGAGATAGGCCGCGGGCACATGGTCCGACGAACCGCAATACACGCACACGCTGCGAATGTCCATGAGCCACCTCGCTGGGTTGGAGATGGGCACCATTGTACCGCGCGAGCAGGGGCGGCGGGCGCAGGCAAATGTTGTAGAAGCGGTCGCTGTGTTTCGCGCCCAGCCTGCAAAACCCCACCCTGCGACGGGCGACCGGCCGGTCGCCCCTACCGTCGCGTCTCCCCTCGTAGGGGGCCTCCAAAACGGACTTATGCCTATCGCGAGGCCAGCCTCTGCCCCCTTCCCGCCCCTATGAGGGGAT
>JAADEN010000130.1 GCA_013153375.1 Chloroflexota bacterium
CGCAGCACCATGGCGTCCGCGTCCTCCATGGAGAAGCGTTCCTCCACGAAGCGGGTGTCGAACTGACCGGCCATGAAGCGGTGCTGCTCGAGCAGATTTTGGTGGAAGGGGATGTTGGTGCGCACGCCCACGATCTTGTATTCCTCCAGCGCGCGGCGCAGGCGCAGGGTGGCGTGGGCGCGCGTCTCGCCCCAGACGATGAGTTTGGAGATCAGCGAGTCGTAGTAGGGCGTGATCTCGAAGCCGGCGAACACGCCCGTGTCCACCCGCACGCCGGGGCCGGTGGGCACCGCGTGGTACAAAATCGTGCCCGTGGAGGGCAAAAAGTCGTTGTAAGGGTCTTCCGCGTTGATGCGGCTCTCGATGGCCCAGCCCTTGATTTGAATATCCGCCTGTTTGTAGCGCAACTGACGCCCCCGGGCGATGCGGATTTGCTCCTTGACGATGTCCACGCCCGTCACGGCCTCGGTCACGGGGTGTTCCACCTGGATGCGGGTGTTCATCTCCAGGAAGTAGAAATTCTTGTGCTTGTCCATGAGGAACTCGACCGTGCCCGCGTTGATGTAGTTCACCGCGGCCGCGGCCCGCACGGCCACCGCGCCCAGGCGCTGCCGCAAGTCCTCGTCCGTGTCCACAAAAGGCGAAGGGGCTTCTTCGAGCAGTTTCTGGTGCCGCCGCTGGATGGAGCATTCCCGCTCGCCCAGGTGGATGATGTTGCCGTAGGCGTCGGCCAGGATTTGCACTTCGATGTGCCGCGCGCCCTCGATCATCTTTTCCAGATACACCCGGTCGTCGCCAAACGCGGCCCGGGCCTCCTGGCGGGCCAATTGCAGCGCGGTGGGCATCTCCTCCAGCGAGCGCACGATGCGCATGCCCTTGCCGCCGCCGCCCGCAGCGGCCTTGATCATGAGGGGGAAACCGATTTTGGGGGCCAGGGCCAACAGGTCGTCGTCGCGTAAGTCCTCCACGGCCTCGGTGCCCGGCACCACGGGCACGCCCGCGGCCTTCATGCGGCGGCGGGCTTCGACCTTGTCCCCCATCGCGGCGATGGCGTCGGGCTTGGGGCCGATGAACACCAGCCCCGCGTCCTCGACCATGGCCGCGAAGGTCGCGTTCTCGGCCAGAAAACCGTAGCCGGGATGGATGGCCTCCGCGCCGCTCTGACGCGCGATGTCGATGATTTTCTCCATCTTGAGGTACGACTCGCTCGCCGGCGGCGGGCCCAGCAGGTAAGCCTCGTCCGCGTAGCGCACATGCAGCGCCTGCCGGTCGGCCTCCGAAAACACCGCGACGGTCTTGAGCCCCAACTCACGGCAGGCCCGCAGCACCCGGACCGCAATCTCGCCGCGGTTGGCGATGAGCACTTTCGTAAAGGGCGGCATGACGCCTCTCCTGCAGGTGGGTCACAAGGGGATGTTGCCGTGCTTCTTGGGCGGATTGAGGTCGCGCTTGTTGGCCAGCATCTGCAACGCGTTGATGAGCCGCGGACGGGTCTCGCGCGGCTCGATGACATCGTCGATATACCCCCGGGCCGCGGCCCGATAAGGGTGCGCGAACTCCCGGCGGTACATCTCGACCAGTTCCTGTTTCTTCGCGTCGGGGTCCTCGGCCGTGGCCAGTTCCTTCCGAAAGATGATGTTCACCGCGCCGTCGGGGCCCATGACCGCGATCTCCGCGGTGGGCCAGGCCAGATTCAGGTCCCCGCGGATGTGCTTGCTGCTCATGACATCGTACGCGCCCCCGTAGGCTTTGCGGGTGATGACGGTGAGTTTGGGCACCGTGGCCTCGCAGTAGGCGTAGAGCAACTTGGCCCCCGCGCGGATGATGCCGCCGTGCTCCTGCGCGGTGCCGGGCATGAATCCCGGCACATCCACGAAAGTGACCACCGGGATGTTGAACGCGTCGCAAAAGCGGATGAAGCGCGCCGCCTTCTCCGAGGCGTGGATGTCCAGCACACCGGCCAACACCGCGGGCTGATTGGCCACGATGCCGACGCTGTAACCGCCCAGGCGGGCGAAGCCGACCACGATGTTGGGCGCGAACTGCTCGTGGATCTCGAAGAACTCGCCGTTGTCCACCACCCGGGTGATGACTTCTCGGATGTCGTACGGCTTGGCCGGGTCGTGGGGCACGATGCGATCCAACTCGGGGTCCTGCCGCAACGGGTCGTCGCCGGTCTGCACGAAAGGCGGGTCCTCCATGTTGTTCTGCGGGAAGTACCCCAGCAGTTTGCGGGTCAGGTACAGCACCTCGGCCTCGGTGTCGGCCACCAGATGCGCCACGCCCGATTTGGACGCGTGCACATCCGCGCCTCCGAGTTCCTCAAAAGTCACATCCTCGTGGGTCACGGCCTTGACCACCTGCGGCCCGGTGACGAACATGTACGAGGAGCCCCGCACCATGAACACGAAATCGGTCAGCGCGGGCGAGTACACCGCGCCGCCCGCACTGGGGCCCATGATGAGGCTGATTTGGGGGATGACCCCTGAGGCCAGGGTGTTGCGCAAGAAAATCTCGGCATATCCGCCCAGGGAGTCCACGCCTTCCTGCACCCGCGCGCCGCCCGAATCGTTGATGCCGATGATGGGCGCGCCGTTCTTGAGGGCCATGTCCATGATCTTGACGATTTTGGCCGCGTGGGCTTCACCCAGGCTTCCGCCCATCACGGTGAAATCCTGGGAGAACACATAGACCAGGCGTCCCTCGATGGTGCCCCAACCCGTGACCACGCCATCGCCCAGATATTTGCGCTTTTCCATGCCAAAGCCCGTGGCCCGGTGGGTGACGAACATGTCAATTTCCCGGAAGGAACCCTTGTCCAACAGCAAATCCAGGCGCTCGCGGGCGGTCAACTTGCCCTGTTGACGGCGCTTTTCGATGCGCTCAGGGCCGCCTCCCTGCAAAGCCTGCGCCCGCAATTCCCGCAAACGCTGGATCTTGGGGTCCACTTCGCTCATGATGCCTCCTTGGAACGGTGTGGGACCAGGGAAGTGGCCGGACGCCCGGGCGCGGCCAGGCGCGCCAGCGCCAGCCACAGCCCCATCTCCGCGGCCGTGAGCCACGCGGCGAAGAGCATCTGGCCCCCATCGGGCCGGGTCGGCGTCCAGAACAGACGCTCGAGCAAAGTCCCCAGGAAGTACAGCCCGCCCAGGCGGCCCGCCTCGCGGCGGGCCCAGGCCGCGCCGCTCACGAAGGCCAGCAACCAGGGCAGCCCTATCAGCAGCACCAGCGCGCTGGTGCCCGCGACCCAGGGCCACGGCACCCGCCAGGGCCAGGCGTCCAGCACGCCCGAGCGGACCAGCCTGACCACCATGCGCAAACGCAGCGCGTGCTTGGCCAGCGCGGCGGCCGCCAGGGCCGCCATCAGCCACGCCGCGCCGCGCGCGAGCGCGGAGGGCGAGGTCCTGGCCGAAGGCTGCGCGGGCATAGCGGTCATCCCTCCAGGCTCTCCCGCAAGAAGTAGCGCCGGCTGGGATGGCGCAGTTTGCGCAGGGCCCGGGATTCAATCTGTCGAATGCGCTCGCGGGTGACATTGAACTTGCGGCCCACTTCCTCCAGGGTATAGACCTTGCCGTCCAGCAGGCCGAAGCGCAGTTCGATGACCTCCCGCTCGCGGTCGGTGAGCACGGCCAGCGCGTTGCGAATCTGCTCGCGCAGGGCCTCCTGCCAGGTGTACTCGCTGGGATGAGGCGTCTGCTTGTCTTCGATGAAGTCGGCCAACTGGCTCTCGGCGTCCGAACCCACGGGGCTCTCCAGGGACAGAGGCTCCTCCGCGATGCGCAGCACCTGACGCACCTTTTCCACGGCCTGACGCAGGCGCTGCTTGTCCCGCGGGTTGGGCGCGCGGCCCTGCTTCCAGGCCTGGCGGATGCGCCGCGCGGTTTCGTCGTCCAAATAACCGCTTTCGACGGCCAACTCCTCCAGCGTGGGATCCCGGCCCAGGCGCTGCACCAGTTGCTGCCGAATGCGGTTCAGTTTGTGGTAATTCTCCATCAAGTGCACCGGCACCCGGATGGTGCGCGATTGGTCGGCGATGGCGCGGGACACGGCCTGACGGATCCACCAGGTCGCGTAAGTGCTGAACTTGTACCCTCGGGCCGGGTCGAACTTCTCGACCGCGCGCAACAAACCCAGATTGCCCTCCTGGATGAGATCCAAGAAAGGCACGCCTTGATTGGTATAGCGCTTGGCGACGCTGACCACCAGGCGCAGGTTGGCCCGCACCAAGGTTTCGCGCGCCATCTCGGCCCAGCGGGCCAGATTCTGGCGGTGGCGGCGCAAGGCCTCCTCGTCGGGCAACATGCGGCTGAAGCCGCGCGGGCTGGGCCACGAACCGCGGCGTTTCCAGCGCCGCGCCAAAGCCGTCCGCGCCCGCGGGGGCAAGATGTAGAGGGACACCAAAACATCGAAGGCCGCGCGGGCAAAGGCGTCCCAATGCTCGTCCTTGCCCCAAGGGCCCTGATGCAGAAATTCGTGCAGGTAAGAGCGCGCCTGGGGCTCATGCCAGCGATGCGGAATCCAGTGCGCCTCTTCCAGCAGAGCCAAAGGGTCGGGGCGGGGATAACCGCGCTGCGCCACGGCCTCCTCGACCCGACGCCAGGCGTCCAACATCTGGTCGTACACGGCCCGGAACAAGGCTTTGCAGCGCGACATGCGCTTCCGACGCGGCGGCGGGTTCTCCTCCAGGTGTTTCACCCGGCGCTCGCCCTCGATCATGACCGACAGCCAAAACTCTTGCACCGCGGAGAGCAGTTCCTGCTGGCCGATCTCGCGCAGGTACAGGTGAACCGGGTCGGTTCCCAACTCCGACGCCTGGTCGTGCTCCAGGCTCCAGGCCTCGATGTCTTCGAGTTCCCGGGCCGTGGGTTGCAGGTCCGTCTCGGGCGAATCCCACCGACGGGCCTCATCGTCACTCATGACACCTCCTCGTCGGTACACTTGACCGAGTGTTCCGCGGCGTCTATGTGTTTTAACACCGCCTGAACGCGTTGGATAGCCTGCAAGTGCTCCTCCTGGGCTTCAGGCGGGGCCAGGCGCAGGTGCGCGATGCGCTGATCCAACTCCTGCTTGTAGGCCTCGCGGCGGAGTTGCAGCACCAGCAAGAGGGCCTCACGGGCGCGCCGCGGCAGCGGATGCGCGGCCAGATCCGCGCCGGCCTCCCGGCAAGCCCGCCACACGGGCTGCAACTCGGGGGGCAAATGGCGGCGCAGATATTCGTCTTCGGGCAACTCCACCTGCTCCAGCGCGGCCAACCAGGTGCGCCACAATGCACGATGCGGGCCGTGCTGAAAGTCGTCCTCCCGGACCGGCTCCAGGTGGGCCGCGCGCAGGCAGCGGTCCACCCGGGCGTGGACTTGCGAATCGGTGAGCAGCAAGCCCAGCAGCACCTGCTCGCGCGCTGGGCCCGGCGCGGGGCGCGGGGCGGCTGGCGCGCGCCGGCCGCGCGACT
>JAADEN010000142.1 GCA_013153375.1 Chloroflexota bacterium
CACCTCCCGAAAAGGGCGCGTGGGCAAAGCCTGCCCACAGTGGACGAACCGTGCCAGGCCCCAGAACGCTCCCCCTTCATTGTACTCCGCGCCCGGCCCGCGGCGCGCCTTTCCTTTTCCCTCAAGGCGTAGGCCCGCTTTGGCAGCCTTCTACGAGAGGGAGCGCGGTAGGGGCGACCGGCTGGTCGCCCGACGCGGGGTGGGGTTTGGCAGGCTGGGAGCGAAACACGACGCCGCTTCTACAATATTTGCTTGCACCCCAGCGGGCAAACCGACGCCCCAGGGCCGCGGCTTTAGGGTATACTGAAGATAACTTTGAACCCAGGAGTACTTCATGAACATCGTGAGTGCGGTGCGCTTTTTGAGCGGGATCGCATGGCTGGCCGCGGCCGGGATGATCATCTTGGCCGTGGCGCGGTCGGCCCAGCGCCGACCGGCCGCGCGGCTGTGGAAGGTGGGTTTGGGCCTGACCGCGGCCGCGGCGGTGCTGAGCACCCTGGCCGCGGGGCTGGTGTTCATCCCGCCCGAGAAGCGCGGCGTGGTCATCTCCGCGGTCGCACCCGAGGGCTACCGCAAGACGCCCCTGGAGCCCGGCCTGCACTGGATCGTCCCCTACGCGGAGACGGTCAAACTGTACCCGATTTCGAAGCAGACCTACACCATGTCGGCCAAAGTCGAAGAGGGGCAGATTTACGGCGACGACTCCATCGAGGCCCGCACCAAGGACGGCCAGCGCATCTTCATGGACGCGTCGGTCATTTACTCCATTGACCCGGCCCGAGTGGTCGAAGTCCACCTGACCTGGCAGGATCGCTACACCGACGACCTGGTGCGCCCCTTGGTGCGGGGCATCATCCGCGACGCGGTCTCCCAGTTTCGGGTGGACGAGGTGGTGAGCACCAAACGCTTCGAGTTGCGGGACATGATCTACGAGGAACTGCGGGAACGGCTGGCCGAGAACGGCCTCATCTTGCACGATTTCGTGTTGCGCGATATTAATTTCACGCCCGAATACGCGCAGGCCGTAGAGGAGAAGCAGATCGCGGAGCAGCGCGCCCAGCAGGCTCGCTTTTTGGTGGAGCAGAAGAAACAGGAGGCCGAGCAACTGCGTCAGATCGCCCAGGGCGAGGCCGACGCGCGCATCATTCGGGCCAAGGGCGAAGCCGAGGCGCGGGTCATCCAGGCCCAGGCCGAGGCCGAAGCCCTGCAGGTCATCGCCCAGGTGCTGCGCGAAAACCCGGAACTGCTGACTTACGAGTACATCCAGAAACTCGCGCCGGGCGTGCAGGTGATGCTGGTGCCTGCGGACAATCCGTACCTGCTGCCGCTGCCCGACATCACGGGCGCGACCCCAGAGGTCACGCCCGCGCCGACGCCGGCCCCCGAGGCTGGCGAACAACCGTGAGGAACGAACCTGAGGCCCGCGGTGGGGCTTCAGGTTGGGCGGAGTGAAGACCATGAGCCAAAACATGACCGACCCGCCCACCGGCAAGGAGATTCGGCTCACCAGTTACGCCAAGTGTGCGGGTTGAGCCTCCAAATTAAGCGCGGAGGCGCTGGCGCAGGTTCTGCGCCCGGTTCAAGAACAATTTGCCGGTCGGGCTCCCGCGGCGCTGCTGGTGGGGCTCGACTCGCCCGACGACGCGGCCGTGTGGCAGGTGGACGCGGACCGGGCCCTGGTGGTCACCACCGACTTTTTCACGCCCGTGCTGGACGACCCCTACGACTACGGCGCGGTGGCCGCGGCCAACAGCCTTTCGGACGCCTACGCGATGGGCGCGCGGCCCTTCCTGGCCCTCAACATCGCGGGCCTGCCGCCCCAACTGCCGCCCGACGCGGCGCGAGAGATCTTCCGCGGGGGCGCGGAGAAGGCCGCGGAGGCCGGCGTGTTCATCGCCGGCGGGCACACCATCCAGGACGAGGAGCCCAAGTACGGCCTGGTGGTGCTGGCCTGGGCCGACCCGCGGCGTTTGCTCACCAAGACCGCGGTGCGGCCCGGCGACCGGCTGGTGCTGACCAAGCCCCTGGGCATGGGCTGCATCACCACCGCGCTCAAGCGCCAGAAGGCCCGGCCCGAGCATGTCGCGGAGGCCACCCGCTGGATGCTGCGGCTCAACCGCGCCGCGATGGAGGCCGCGCTGGACGCGGGCCTGCAGGCCGCGACGGATGTCACCGGCTTCAGCCTGCTGGGCCACGCCTACGAGATGGCCCAGGCCTCGGGCGTGGGCCTGCGGCTGGCCTGGGAGCGCATCCCCATCCTGGACGCGGCCCGGGAGTACGCGCGCACGCTGTTCTCCTTCGCCGGAGGCGCGTTCGACAATCGCGAGTACTTCGGCCCCCAGGTGCACTTCCAGCGGGATCTGGACGAGCCGGACCAGATGCTGCTCTTCGACCCGCAAACCAGCGGCGGCCTGCTCCTGGCCGTGCCGCCCTCCCGCTGGGAGGCCTTTCGGCAGGCCGCGGCCGCAAGGCAGGTGTCCTACTGGTTCATCGGCGAGGCCGTGGAGGGCCCGCCACGCATTGAGGTGGTGTAACCCCTCGACAGGAGGCATACCATGGACGAGCGTCCCGGATGTTTGGGCGGTTTGCTGCGCATCGCGCTGCTGACCTGGCTGTTCGACTTCTTGCAGGATCGCTTCGGTTGGGGCCAAGGATGTTCGTGCACCGGCGTCGGCTGCGGCTGCCTGCTTTTGCTGGTCTTCCTGGCCGTGCTGTGCTCCATCATCTTCGGCACCGACTGGACCCGCTTGACCTGGCTGTTGGGCTGGGGCGCGTAGGCCGCGCCCGGCCGAGGAGGTGGCCGTGGACTTCTTGACGCCGAATCTGGCGTATCTGCTCTTGATCGCGGCCATCGTGTTGACTTCGCTGGCCGTGGTCACACCCGGCACGGGCGTGCTGGAGGTGGCCGCGTTCATCGCCTTGGGGCTGACGGGCTACGCGCTGTGGGTGCTGCCCTTCAACACCTGGGCGCTGCTGATTCTGGCTTTGGGCGCGGGGCTGTTCGTCCAGGCCGTGCGCAAGCCTAAAGCCGTGGGGTGGCTGATCGCCGCGGCCCTGGCCTTCATCGTGGGCTCGGTGTTCCTGTTCCGCACCCCGCGCGGCGGGATGGCCGTGCATCCCGCCCTGGCCGTGGTCGCGTCGGCCTCGGTGGGCGGTTATTTCTGGCTCGCGGTGCGCAAGGCCCTGGAGGCCATGCAGCGCCCGCCCGTCCAGGACATGGACGCGCTCATCGGCCGCACGGGCGAGACGCGCACCCCCGTGCACCACGAGGGCACCGTCTATGTGGACGGCGAATTGTGGAGCGCACGCAGTCCCTGCCCCATCCCCGCGGGGCACCCGGTGCGGGTGGTCGCCCGCGAAGGTTTCGTGCTGGTGGTCGAGCCGTTGCCCGAAACCGAGTTGCCGTGTTGAGACCGGCTCGGCCCTGCTCGTGCTTCCCTCAGGAGGTGCTGTGATGCTGTATGCACCCTTGGCGCAGTCCGATACGGGCATGTTCGCCCTGTGCTTCATGTCCATCCTGTTCCTGTTCTTGCTCATCGCGCTGGCGCAGGCCGTGCGCATCGTGCCCGAATATCAGCGGCTGGTGGTGCTGCGCTTCGGCCGCGTGGTGGGCGCCAAAGGCCCCGGCCTGGTCTTCCTCATCCCCTTCGTGGACAAGCCCATCCGCGTGGACCTGCGGGAGCGGGTGCGGGAAGTGCCGCACCAGACCTGCATCACCAAAGACAACGCGGCCATCGCGGTGGACTTCGTGTGGTACTACAAAGTGCTGGATCCCGTGGCCAGCGTGGTCAAGGTGGAGAACTTCGAGGAATCCGCGGGCAACATGGCCACCACCACCCTGCGCGCGGTCATCGGCGGCATCCTGCTCGACGATGTGCTCTCCCAGCGGGAGTACATCAACAACATGCTGCGCACCCGGCTGGACGAGGTGACCGAGCGCTGGGGCGTGAAGGTGACCAATGTGGAGATTCGCGAAATCGTGCCCCCGCGCGAGATTCAGGAGGCCATGAACCGGCAGATGTCCGCGGAGCGCAACCGCCGCGCGCAGGTCACCGAATCGCTGGGCAAGAAGGAAGCGGCCATCAATGTGGCCGAGGGTGAGAAGCAGGCCGCCATCCTGCGGGCCGAGGGCGAGAAGCGGGCCGCGATCTTGCAGGCCCAGGCCGAGCGCGAGGCCCAACTGCTGCGGGCCGAAGGCTTCGCCTTGGCTTTGGATAAGATCTTCGGCGTGGCCAAAGACCTGGATCCCAAGACCATGACTTTGCAGTACTTCGAGACCTTGAAGGCCCTGGGTCAGAGCGACGCCACCAAGATGGTGTTCCCCATGGAGTTCACCGATCTGCTCAAGTCCTTCACCGACATGCGTCAGAAGGAAGAATGAGCCCGCTGCGCGGGAGAAAAGCGCAGGGCGGGGCCGCGCGGCCCCGCCCTGTCGTTGACGCGTGGGGGCGGTTAGTGGTGATGGTCGCCCTCGCTGTGCACATGGCCGTGGGCCAGTTCTTCGGGCGTGGCCTCGCGCAGGCCCACCACCTTGACGGTGAAGTGCAAGGTCTTCCCGGCCAGGGGATGGTTGAAGTTGAGCACCACGCTGTCGTCTTTGACCTCGTGGATGGTGGCGTTGTACACCTGGCCGCTCTGGTCGCTCAGTTGCAGTTGCACACCGGGCTCCAGGGTGATGGTGGGCGGGAACTCGCTCTTGGGCAGGGCGATGAACGCGTTGGGATCTTCGACGCCGTAACCTTCTTCGGGGCTGACCGTGACTTCCTTGCTCTCGCCCACGGCCATCCCTTGCAGTTCCTTCTCCAGGCCGGGGATGATGTGCCCCTGACCGTGGATGTACGAGAGAGGGCCGTGCTGCTCCGACGAGTCCACCACTTCGCCGTCCACCTTCAGGGTGTATTCGATGGTGACCACATCGTTGTCGCGCACAGTGCGTTTGGCTTCTGACTTGTCCGACATTTTCTCTCACCTTTCAGGGGGAACCCAGAGCGGGCGGGCCGGGCCCACCCGCGCGAACAGCGTTAATTGATTGTATCACACTCCCGGCCGCGGGGGTATAATACGCCTGACAGCGGGTGCAGGCAAATGTTGTAGAAGCGTCGTTGTGTTTCGCGCCCAGCCTGCCAAACCCCACCCCGCGGCGGGCGACCGGCCGGTCGCCCCTACGGCCGCGCCCCTCCCTTACGAGGGGAGGGGGAGCGGCGGGCAGTCAGCCCGCCGCGGGGGATGGGAGGGGTTTGCACAGAAGCGGGTCATTTTTACATTGTTTGCATGTACCCCGGACATACGGGGCGGAGCCGGCCCCGTTGCGAGCCTCGCTTTTGGAGGAACGAGCATGCCCGTACGCGAAATCGTCACTGTACCCCATCCTGCGCTGCGGCGCAAAGCCCAGCGGGTGACCACTTTCGACGCGGC
>JAADEN010000058.1 GCA_013153375.1 Chloroflexota bacterium
TTCTACAATATTTGCCTGCACCCGGCCGGGGAAGCCGTCGGTCATGGCACGATGGCAACCCCAGATGAACACACATCAGAGGCGAGCCGACGCGTTGCGTCTGGACGGACATTCGGCATCTTTGGCGGCACCCGCGGGGCCGCGCCCTGGGCCAGCCCGACTCCCGAAACCCGCGTGCGGAGCCGCGCGGTCGGGCATTCTCCCGCCGCGCGGTCAGCCAGATTGAGGCCGCGTTTGCCTGGCTATTCTTGCACGCAAGCGCGTGCGAAAATCCAAGATTTTCGGGCTTCCAAACGCAATTTTAGAAAGAAGTCGCGGCCATAAATCAAGCGAAAAGCCGACCGGACGCCGCGGCCCATGTTACAATGAGGCACTTCGATGGACCAACGGGCCCGCGGGCCCGCCTCCCACGGTTCGTCCAAGACCGCCTCCCAACGCCAAATCCGACCTCTCCGCGCAGCGAGGAAACCTCATGGATCGTCTCCTCCCCTTCCATCGCTATATCCTGCCGTGGCTGGGGATGGGCCTGGTGGGCCTGCTGACGGCCTGCTCGGCCCTTCCTGGAGCCTCCGCGGCGACGCCCCTGCAGGCCACCGCGACGCCTTGGGGGCCGTTCTACACCCATCCCAGCCACACCTTCGCCCTGCCCGTGCCCGCGGGTTGGCAGGTCGTGGCCGAGGACGAGGTCAGCGTCCGCCTGGAGCCCCTGACCCCCGACACGGACAAGCGTTGGGTGGAGATGACGGCCACCTTCACGGGCATCCCCCTTTCCCCGGACGCGCTGAAGACCTTTGCCCGGCGCTTCGCGGCCGACAGTTGCCCCACGGCGCAGGGCTGCGAGGTGCATCGGGCGCGGGAATCGAGCGACGGCGAGGTCGCGGTGGGCATGCGCTATGTGGCGCCCCAAGGCGAAGAACTGCACCTGCGCTTCACTTTTCGCCAGGCCGATGCCGTGGTCTATTCCCTGACCGCGGCGTCCACGGGCCGCGGCGTGCTGCGGGACTTCCAGCACGCGCTGTGGCAGCAGGCGCAACTGCACCCCGAGCAGGCCTCGAACCTGCCCTTGTACGGCGCGCACCATCCCTACGCCCTGCCGCTGCACGCCATCGCGGCCGAAACCGGCCCCTATGTGGTGGTGGAAGTGCCCAAGGGCTGGGGCCTGAGCCGGGTGGACGAGGTCGAGGAGGAGGCGTACTACGCGTACGCGCTGGCCGCGTCGCCCGACGGCGTGTTCGCGCTGGGGCTATACACCGGCCATCCCCCGGGGCTCAGCCCTGCGACCGTGCCCCAAGTCGCGACCGCGCAACTGCAAAGCCTCTTCCACATCGACGCGCTCCGCATCGAGCACCAGGAGGTGGACGCGGAGGGGCGCTGGCTGCTGACCTGGCAGGCCAAAGCGCCCAACATCCAGGCCGTGACCCTGGCCGCGCTACACGAAAACGAATTGGTGCTCATCACGGGCGTCGCGCCCACGGAACTGTGGCCGTTGGCCGCGGCGCGCTTCCACGAGATCGTGACTTCCTACCGCCTCGCTCCCACGCCCTGAGAGGACGGGCCGGATAGCCCTTGCACCGGCAGCGCGCGGGCGATGGTGATGCTCTGGGGCGTCACCTGGCACGCGTAGGCGTACACCTCCACCCCGGCCCGCGCCGCGGCCCGCAACGCATCCGGGAAGGCGGGGTCCGCGGTGGGATGCGGGGCAAAGGCCACCGCGTCGGGCCGCTGGACCACGAACACCACCGCGGCCCGGTCGCCCTGGGCCACCCGCTGGGCCAGTTCCTCCAGATGGCGGCGGCCGCGCGCGGTGGGCGCGTCGGGGAACAGGGCCACGCCGTCCTCCACCAGGGTGACCGACTTGGTCTCGATCCACACCCGCCGCCCCGTATCGGGTTCGCGCAGGCAAAAATCCAGCCGCCCGCCGGGCGACGCGGGCTCGGCCCGCACCTGCCAGGCCGCGGCCGTGGGCAGCCAGTCCGCGAAGCGCCCCGCGGCCAGGGCCTCGCGGAACAGGGGGTTGGGCAGCCGCGCGTCCACCGACACCAGCGCGGTGGGCATCTGCACCAGCAGCAGGTCGTAGGGGGTCTTGCGCCCCGGCCGCGCCGCGGGGTGCAGCCACACGGGGCGGCCGGGCACGAACAGGTCGTGCAAACGGCCCGAGTTGGGCACATGCGCGGCCACGGTACGCCCGTCCTCCAGGCGCACCGTGGCCCGAAAACGGTTGTCCCGCTGCACGAAGGTGGCGGGCACCAACGAGGGCCACTTCATAGCCGCACCTCGACGGTGAAGGTGGCGTTGGGCCGCGGCAGGGGCAGGTCGTGCTCCACCGTGGCGTCGGAATCCCCCAGCCGCAGCCGGTGCGCGGCATAGGGGAAGGGATACGCGCCCCGCGCCTTGACGCGCACGCGCCAGCGCCGCCCCTGCCGCCGGGCCTTGAGGCTGAGCACCAGACGGGGGCCGTGGCCGTCGCCCGCGTCGAAGTAGGCCACGCCCCGGACGCGGCCCCGCCGCGAGGCCGCGGTCATCCGCCAGACCAGCGCGTCGCCCTCCTGGGTGGGCACCGCGTGGCCTGCGCGCAGGTACAGGTCCGGGCCGTCCTCGGGGTCAATGCGCTCCAGAGGAAGCCACCAACCCCGCAGCCGAGGAGGCAGCATGCCGTCGAAGGACACCAGCAGGCCGTCGCCCAGCAGGAAGGCGAACGGGGTGTGAACCCTCGGCAGGCGCCGGGGCTGGATCCAGAACAAAGGCCGCACCAGGGGCCAGCCGAAGCGCGCGGCCTGCCAGGCCAGGGTGTACCAGTAGGGCATCCAGCGCACCCGCGCCTGCAGCGCGCGGCGCACCGCGTCCTGCACCTCCGTGGGCCAGCGCCACGGCTCGCGCGGCTGCACCGCGATGGCCGAGTGCAGGCGGAAGAAGGGCAGCCAGGCCGCGAGCGCGAACCAGCGCCGAAACAGGCGGCTCGAAGGTTCGCCCGAGAAGCCGCCGATGTCGGGGCCCGAGAAGGGCTGCCCGCTCAGGCCCAGGTTCACCGTCTGGCCCACCACCAGGGCCAGAGCCGCGTCGGTGCTCTCCAGGTCCGCGCTCCAGTTCCAGGCCCAACGCTGCACCCCGGCCCAGCCCGAACGGCTGAGCAGCCAGGGCCGACGGTCGGGATGGGCGCGGCGCTGCGCGTCCCAACCGGCCATGTTCATGTGCAGGCCGTACAGGTTGTGGTACAGGCGATGGTCGCCCGGCGGCTCGCCCCGGTGCCGGGTGGCGAGGGGCAAAGTGGGATCGCCCCAGGCCGCGAAGGTGGCCGGTTCGTTCATGTCATGCCACACGCCCGCGGCGCCCCACTGCCAAAGCGGAGCGTATTCCCCCGCCCACCAGTCCCGCGTGGCCGCCCGACTGAAGTCCGGGAACGCGCACCAGCCCGGCCACACGGGCGCGTGCACCTCCCGACCCCGGTCGTCGGTGAGAAAGTGGCCGCCCTCCCGCCCCCGGCGGTAGGTGGGATGCGCGGGGTCCGCGGGCACGCCGGGGTCCACGATGGGCACCAGCCGCACGCCCTGCTCGGCCGCGCGGCGGGCCAGCCCCGCCAGGTCGGGGAAGCGCGTCTTGTCCACGGTGAAGACCCGCCGCCGGTCCATGTGGTCGATGTCCAGATGCAGCGCGTGCAGGGGCAGGTCGCGGGCCCGATAGCCCTCGAGCACGGCCTCCACCTCGGCCTGGGTGCGGTAGCCCCAGCGGGACTGATGAAAGCCCAGGGCCCAGCGCGGGGGCAGCGCGGGGAAGCCCGAGTATTGAGCCCAGCGGCGGGCCACCTGCCGGGGCGGGCCCACGAACAGCACGGCCTGCGCGGGGCCGCCCCGAAACACGAAGCGCATGTCCTCCTTCAGGCGCACGGTGCCGGCCGCGGGGTTCTCGTAGAACCACAGATAAGGCCACTGCCGGGGCTGCACCACCCACACCACAGGGATGGACAGGTACAGCGGGTCCTCGCCCGGCCCATACGAGCCGCCGGGGTCCCGGTTCCACAGGCGATAAGTGCCGGGCCGCAGGTTGCCCTGCCGGGCCCGCAGGCCCAGGCCATAGACCTCGGCCCAGGGGTGCAGGGGCACCCGGTGGACCCAAACCTGAGGGCCGGGGCGGGGCCAGGGGTCCACGCGGAAGGGTCGCCGATGGCCGGGAGAGCGCCACACCAGGCCCCCGGGGGTGATGGACACCTCCAGGCGGGCCGTGCGCAGTCGGCCCAGGCCCGAGGCCGGGTCGGGCTCCCAGGTCACCGCGGGCGGGTCCTCGGGCCACGGGGGACGGCCCCAATCGGGCACCTCCGGGCCGGGCGCCCAGGTCAGGCGCACGCCGTCGGGAGCCAGGAAGGTCAAATCCAGGGTGATGTCGTCGGGAAAGTGGACCCGCGCGCCGTGCCGCGTCGGTTCGGCATCCAGCGGCAGGCCCACGGGCAGGCGGGGCTGGGGCAAGGGCGGCAACGGCCGCGCGAAGAGCCGCCGCAGATCGTAGGCCACCGCGCGGGCCGCGTTGGCCGGGCCCACCAGGCGCAGGCCGTAGAGCAAGTTTCCCACCCCGGCCAGCAGCGGGCCGACCAGGGGCAGTCGGGCCGCGCCGCGGCCGAGCAAGAACAGACAAAAACGCGGCCAACGCCGCCAGGTGGGGAAGAACATGGGCGCGCTCCTCGCTTCGCCGCGGCGCGTCCGCCGGCGGCACACGATGCGGACGGTCAGGCCAGCCACCCCAAATCGTACCATAGGCCAGCCCCGCGGCGCGGCCAGGGGGAGGCGACTGGTATAATCACGCCGTCGGCTCGACCGTTGCCCCCCGGATGACCCATGCCCAAGACCTCCCCACCCCCGCCCGCGGAGCCTCCTGACGAAGATCTGGTGCGCGCGGCGCGCGCGGGCGATGCGCTGGCCTTTCAGGCCCTGTACCAGCGCTATGCGCGGCGTCTGTACGCCTTCTTCTTGGGCTACACCGGCGACGCGGGTCTGGCCGAGGAACTGGTGAACGACACTTTCGTGCGGGTGTGGCGGGGGCTGCCCCATTATCGTGAGGAAGGCCACTTTCGGGCCTGGCTGTTTCGCATTGCCCGCAACATCGCCACCGATGCGCACCGCCGCCGGAAGCGGCGTCCGGCCGAGGTGCCCCTCGCGGAGGCGGATCGCGATCCGGCCCTGGCCGTCCCGCCCGCGGACGCGGGCCCGCGGCTGGCCGACATCGAAGCCGTGCTGCACACCCTGCCGCCGGACTACCGTTTGGTGTTGTTGCTGCGTTTCATCGAAGGGCTCTCCGCGGCCGAGGTCGCGCGCATCATGGAGCGTTCTCCCGAAGCCGTGCGCGTGCTCCAGTATCGGGCCTTGCGGGCCCGGCGCGCCAAATTGCAAGCCCCAGGGCGCGAGTAACG
>JAADEN010000094.1 GCA_013153375.1 Chloroflexota bacterium
CGCGGCTTGCGCGGCTTGTAAAACGGGCCTGTGGGGGAGAGGGAGAGGATGGCACAGCGCGCGGCGGAGTTCCCCTCCGCTTCAGCCGCCTTGGCCGGGTGCAAACGAGTTCGGTACGAAAAACTCGCTTGGCCCTTGACAAGGATGCGTCCATAGTTTAGAATCCATCTAAATTTGGAGTGAGTCTAATGAGTCGCCAAGCCATCGTTTCCCAACCTACCAACGCGCTGGAGGAGCGCTTGTTGCAGGCCTTGCGCGAGGCCGGGCTGCGGTTGACCCCGCAGCGGCGGGCTATTTGCCGCTATCTGGCCGGCACCAAGGAGCATCCCACGGCCCAGCAGATCTTCGCCGCGGTCAAGCCCGACTTCCCGTCGTTGAGCCTGGCCACGGTCTATAACACGCTGGACGCGCTGGTGCGGTTGGGCGCGGTGCACGCGTTGGGCGGCGCGGGCGATGGGGCCATCCACTACGACGCGGATACGAACCCTCATGTCAACCTGGCCTGCTTGCAGTGCCACCGCGTGGTGGACCTGCCCTGCGAGACGGTGGCCGAACTGGACCGCCGCGTGGCCCGGGAATCGGGCTACCGCATCTTGGGCGCCCGGCTGGTGTATTACGGCCTGTGCCCCGACTGCCAACGCGCGGAGCAGCGCGCCGCGGCTTGAGACTCACTCCTGCATCCTTGTCTTGGAGCAGGAAAAACATGGCAGAACTGACGACCACGGCATTGCATTTCTTCCGCCGCCGTTTGCGCGCGGCCGTGAACGCCACCCAGGGCCTGGCCCTGGAGTGGATCCTCACCGGAATCACCCTGGTGGCCCTGGTCACCGGGTGGCTGTTGGAGCACAACGGAATCACCGGCTGGCCCGTGATCGTGGCCTACATTGTGGCCTATGTGGCCGGCGGCAGTCTGGCTCTCATCAACGGTCTGCAACTCCTCTGGACCGAGCACCAACTGGATGTGGACCTGCTCATGGTGGCCGCGGCCCTGGGCGCGGCCTACATCGGGCATCCCGCCGAAGGTGCGGTGCTACTGTTCTTGTTCTCCCTCTCCAACGCGCTGCAAACCTACGCGCTGGATCGCAACCGCAAGGCCATCGAAGCCCTGCTGGACCTGCGTCCGCCTGTGGCCACGGTGCGCCGCGGCGATGCCTGGGTCACCGTGCCGGTGGAAGAAGTGCAGGTGGGCGACATCATTCTGGTGCGGCCCGGCGAACGCTTCCCCCTGGACGGCGTGGTGGTGCAGGGCGTCTCGGAGGTGGACCAGTCGCCCATCACCGGCGAGTCCGCACCGGTGCTCAAAGAGGAGGGCGCGCAGGTGTTCGCGGGCACGGTGAACGGCACCGGCGCGCTGGAGGTGCGGGTCACCCGCCGGGTGGAAGACACCACCTTGGCCAAGATCGTGCGTCTGGTCGAGGAGGCCCAGGCCACCAAGGCCACCACCCAGCGCCGTCTGGAGGCTTTTGAGCAGAAGTACGCCACCTTCGTGCTGCTGGGCGCGGTGGTGCTCATCGTCGTGCTGCCCACCTTCTTTGGCTATTCCTTTGAAGAAGGCTTCTACAAGGCCATGCTGTGGCTGGTGGTCGCGTCGCCGTGCGCGTTGGTGATTTCGACCCCGGCCAGCATCCTGGCCGCGCTGGCCCACGCGGCCCGGCGGGGCGTGCTCATCAAAGGCGGCGTGTACCTCGAACTGCTGGCCGACCTCAAGGTCGTGGCCCTCGACAAGACCGGCACCCTGACCGCGGGCAAGCCCCGGCTGACCCACTTCGAGCCGCTGGTCGAAGACGAAGATCCCCAGTGTTTGCTGCGCCAGATCGCCGCGCTGGAGGTGCATTCGGAGCATCCTGTGGCCAAGGCCATCGTCAAGGCCGCGGAAGAGCAGGGCCTGAGTTGGGAGGAAGCCGAGGGCGTGCGGGCCGTGCCCGGTCGGGGCGTGGAAGGCGAGGTGGAAGGCCGGCGTCTGTGGGTGGGCAATCTGCGCCTGTTCGCCGAGCGGGGCCTGACCCCGCCGCCGGCCCTGCAAGATCGCCTGGCCGAGTTGGAGGCCCAGGGCCATACCGCGGTGCTGGCCTACGCGCCCGACGAGGGGCGCTGGCTGGCCCTCATCGCGGTGGCCGACTCCCTGCGCCCCGGCGCGCGGGAGGCCGTGGCCGAACTCAAAGCCCTGGGCACGCGGGTGGTCATGCTCACCGGCGACAACGAACGGGTCGCGGCCAGCATCGCCGCGCAGGTGGGCGTGGACGACTTCGTGGCCAACCTGCTGCCCCAGGACAAGGTCACCGCGGTGGAGCAACTGGTGCAGAAGTACGGCCCCACCGCGATGGTGGGCGACGGCGTGAACGACGCGCCCGCGCTGGCCAAGGCCACCGTGGGCGTCGCGATGGGCGGCGCGGGCACCGATGTGGCCCTGGAGACCGCGGATGTGGTGCTCATGGGCGACGACTTGAAGATGCTGCCCTACACCATCCGGCTGGCCCGCAAGGCCCGCCGCATCATCACCCAGAACTTGATCTTCGCGCTGGGCATGATCGTGGTCCTGGTGGTGTCCGCGTTCGTGGCCGACCTGCCCCTCACCCTGGGCGTGCTGGGCCACGAAGGCAGCACCGTCATCGTGGTCCTCAACGGCCTGCGTCTGCTGCGGGGCGCTTCGTAAACCCTGGCCCCGGCCTCAAGTTGCGGCGGCGCCTCGTGCGCCGCCGTTCCCTTAAATTTTGGGGGAACGGCTCCGCGGCGGGCCGGGCATGGTATACTCAAACCACCGCTGATTCGTCGAACTTGCGTCTCTGAGGAGGCCCGTCATGCTCCGGCCCGACCGTGTGGTTCGTACCACCTGCCCCTATTGCGGCGTGGGCTGCACCCTCGATTTGCACATCCACGACGACACCATCTACGAGGTCCAGGCCCCCTGGGATGGCGTGGCCAACCGCGGCCTGCTGTGCGTCAAAGGCCGCTATGGGCTGGACTTCATCGATCACCCCCATCGCATCACCCGGCCCCTGGTGCGCAAGCAGCCTCAGCGGGCCGGCGCGCGCACCCCGGCCCAAAGTCTGGACGACTGGGTCGAGGTCTCGTGGGACGAAGCCCTGGACCTGGTGGCCGAGCGGCTGGTGCGCATCTACCGCGAGCACGGCCCGCGCGCGCTGGCGGCCTACGGCAGCGCCAAGGCCACCAACGAAGACAACTACTTGCTGCAAAAGATGTTCCGGGCCTTGTTCCAGACCCACAGCGTGGACCATTGCGCGCGGCTGTGCCACGCGTCCACCGTGGCCGCGTTGCAGGCCGCTATCGGCTCCGCGGCCATGAGCAACACCGCGCTGGAGGTGCTCGAGACCGAAGTCGCGCTGGTCGCGGGCTCCAACACCACCGAGAACCATCCCGTCATCGGCGCGTTCATCAAGCGCGCGGTCGCGGAGCGGGGCGTGAAACTCATCGTGGTGGACCCGCGGCGCATCGAGTTGGCCGATTATGCTACCCTGTGGCTGCCCCTCAAGCCGGGCACCAATGTGCCCCTGTTCTCGGCCATCGCCCATGTCATCATCCGGGAAGGCTGGTACAACGCGGACTTCGTGCGCGAGCACACGGTGGGCTTCGAGGAATTCGCGCGGGCCATGGAGAAGTTCACACCCGAATTTGCCGAACAGGTCACCGGCGTGCCCGCGGCGGACATCATCGAGGCCGCGCGGCTGTACGCGCAGGCCGACCGGGCCATGCTGTTCTGGGGCATGGGCATGACCCAGTTCGCGCACGGCACGGCCAGCGTGCTGTCCATCGTGCACCTGGCCCTGCTGACCGGCCATGTGGGCCGCGTGGGCACCGGGCTCAACCCTCTGCGCGGGCAGAACAATGTGCAGGGCGCGTCGGACATGGGCGTGCTCAGCAGCGTGTATCCCGGCTATATGAAGGTGAGCGACCCGGCCAGCGCCGCGCACTGGGAGCGGGTGTGGAACCTGCCCCCCGGCACCCTGCCCACCGAGCCCGGCCTCACGGTGACCGAAATCCTCAAAGCCGCGGGGCCCGAGGGCGTGCGCGGGCTGTATGTGATGGGCGAGAATCCCCTCATGTCGGAGCCCAACCTGGCCGAAGCCGAAGAACACCTCCGCCAGGTGGACTTCCTGGTGGTGCAAGATTTGTTCCTCAACGAGACGGGCGTGTACGCGGATGTGTTCCTGCCCGCGGCCTCCTTCGCGGAGAAGGACGGCACGTTCACCAACACGGACCGCCGGGTGCAGCGGGTGCGCCAGGCCCTGAGCCCGCGCGGCCAGGCCCGGCCCGACTGGGCCATCCTGGCCGACCTGGCCCGCCGCATCGAGGCCAAGTTGGGCCTGGACTACACCGCGGGCTGGGACTACCGCCATCCCGCGGAGATTTGGGACGAGGTCGCGGCCGCGGTGCCCGCGTATCGGGGCATTTCCTACGACCGCATCGAGAAGGTGGGCCTGCAGTGGCCCGTGCCCTCGCCCGACCATCCGGGTACGCCCTTCCTGTACGCCAATGGCTTCCCGTCGGGCAAGGGGCGCTTCTTCCCCCTGGACTTCCCCGAAGCGCCGGAGCCCGCGAGCCGGCAATATCCCTTCACCATGACCACGGGCCGCTTGCTGGAGCACTGGCACGGCGGCACCATGACCCGCCATTCGGACCTGGACGCGCTGTATCCCATGCCCATCGTCGAGGTGCATCCCGTGGATGCGGCCGCGCTGGGCATCGCGGACGGGGATCCCGTGCGGGTGAGTTCCCGCCGGGGTTCGGTGGTGGTGCGGGCGCGGGTGACGGAGAAGGCCACGCCCGGCGTGGTGTTCCTGCCCTTCCACTTCGCGGAGGCCGCGGCCAACCTGTTGACCCTGGATGTGGTGGACCCGCAGGCGAAAATCCCGCATTACAAAGCCACGCCCGTGCGGCTGGATCCCGCCCCCGAGGCCGCCCTGGTCAACCCCGTGTGGATGCCCCGGGGTCGGCGGTAAGACACCGAAACACGAGGCGCTCAGCCTCGTGTTTGTTTTTGTATAGGCCGGCTGGCGCAGAGCGCGCGAGAAAGAACTTCACGAGGTCTCACGACCTCGTGAAGCAGCAGGCGCCCCGGATGAGACGCAAGCACGCGAGGCGCTCAGCTTCGTGTTTTTATATGGTCGCGGGGCGCAACCCCGCCTTGCTTGCCGAAGGTCAAACCGACGCGCGATGCACATATTCCGCAGTCTATCGTTCGCGAAAAAGGCTATATGCGGCAGAAATGGAGGTAAGCGTCTCTTACGCCGCGTTTGTGTTGCATACCTCGAAATCGGGTATAATAAACTATAGAAGTGGAGATGTAAAGATGTTTATAGGCGGCTTTGTAGGTGGGCTGTAGGGGCGTAGGATAGGAGTGAAAGATGTTGGTT
>JAADEN010000012.1 GCA_013153375.1 Chloroflexota bacterium
GCCCCTGATCGAAGAAGAACATGCGGTCGGCCACGGCCCGCGCGAAGCCCATCTCGTGGGTCACCACCAGCATGGTCATGCCGCTCTGGGCCAGTTCGATCATCACATCCAGCACTTCCTTGATCATCTCCGGGTCCAGCGCAGAAGTGGGCTCGTCGAACAGCATGATCTTGGGCTGCATGGCCAGCGCGCGAGCGATGGCCACCCGCTGCTGCTGGCCGCCCGAGAGTTGTCCCGGATATTTGTGCGCCTGGTCCGGGATGCCCACCCGCTCCAGCAACTCCATGGCGATCTTCTCGGCCTTCTCCTTGGGCCACTTGCGCACATGGATGGGCGCCAGGGTGATGTTCTCCAGCACCGTCAGGTGCGGGAACAGGTTGAACTGCTGGAAGACCATGCCCACTTCACGGCGGATCTTCTCGATGTTGCGCACATCGTGGGTCAGTTCCACGCCATCCACCACGATGCGGCCCTTCTGATGTTCCTCCAACCGATTGATGCAGCGGATGAAAGTGGACTTGCCCGAGCCCGACGGCCCAAAAATGACGATCACCTCGCCGGGCCAGACCTTCATGTTGATGCCCTTGAGCGCGTGGAAGTGGCCGTACCACTTGTGCACATCCTCGGCGATGATGATGGGCTCCTGGTCGTAGCGCGCGTGGCTCTGCTTGCGCTCGGGCTGGTATTGCTTGTTCAGGGTTGCCTGGGATTTTTCCTGTTCGGCCATAGTGTCCTCCGAAGGGGATGATGCCTTGAGGGCCGGGATGCGGTCGCGGGCCTCAACGCCGGCCCACGCCCAAAGCCTGTTCCAACCGCCGACTGGCGTAGGACATGCCATAACTCAAAACCCAGAACAGGAAGGCCACGAACAGATACACTTCCCGCTGGGTGCCGATCCACTTGGGATTGGACAACACACTTTGGGCCACGCCCAGGATGTCGAGCAAGCCCACGATGGTCACCAGGGTGGTGTCCTTGAGCAGACCGATGAACTGCCCCACCAGCACGGGGATGACATTGCGCAGGGCCTGGGGCAGGATGATGAGCAACATGGTCTGGGTGGCGTTCAGGCCCAACGCGGCCGCGGCCTCGTACTGGCCCTTGGGGATGGCCTGCAGGCCGCCGCGCACATTCTCGGCCATGTACGCGGCCGCGAACATGATCACGCCCATGATGGCCCGCACCACCCGGTCAATGGACATGTCGGGCGGCAGCAGGATGGGGAACATGATTTGGGCCATGAACAGAATGGTAATGAAGGGCACGCCGCGCACGAATTCGATGTAGAGGATGCTGAACAACCGGATGACGGGCAGCGAGGAGCGGCGGCCCAGGGCAAAGAGCACGCCCAGGGGGAAACTGAACATGATGCCGAACACCGCGATGAGGATGTTCAGCAGCAAGCCGCCCCAGTTGGCCGACGCGACCTTGGCCAGCCAGGTGCGGCTCAAGGGTTCGTAGGCGAAGAAGATGAAGATCAACAAGGGGATGTAGGCCAGGCCCACCTGCAAGGCCAGGCGCTTGAGGCCCTCCAGGTGCGCGTAGCGGCGGGCAATGAACCACACCAAGAAGCCCACGATCGCGGGCCACAGCAGCACGCTCCGCCACTGGGGCAGCGCCAGGGCCGCGGCCAGCAGAGCCGCGTGGCCCAACGCCACCCACGGAACCCGCGGCGCCCAGGCCGCGGCGATGAGCGAGGCCACAATCACGGCCAGTTGCACCGCGGTGGTGTACTTCCAGAAAGGCTCCTCAGGAAGGCCCCAGCCCCGCACCAACAGCACGAAGGTGGGCAGGTAGAGCACCCACAGCAGGGTGGCCCACACGCCGCCTTTGCGGGCCCGGGCCCGCCGGCCCAACCACCAGCCCGCCAGGGCCAGGGCCAGCGTCGCGGCCCACGCGAGCCGCACCCAGCCGTGGGAGACCAGGGCCAGCACCACGGGCACGGCCATCAACACCCAGGCCACCCGCTCGCGCTTGCTGACCCAGACGCCCCACGAGAAGCCCACGATCGCGGCCAACAGCCAAATGGCCGCCCACACCCGCCACAGATATTCGGCCGGGTACGAGCCCACCATCAAAATGCGCGCATTCGCGGGGATGACCTCCCAGCGGGCGGTCAAGGCCCACGAGATGGTGCCCTTGAGCAGGACATAGACGAGCCACAGGCTCACCACCGTGAGCAGCAGGTTGTACCACGGCGTAAGCAGGTTCTTGTACACCCACCCCAGCAGCGTGAACCGTTCGGTGGGCGGCGGCAACGCGTCGGTGGAAGGAGTTTGCGCTGGCTGAGGCATGACTACCGCTCCACAAGGCGAATCTTGCGGTTATACCAGTTCATGAACGCGGAGGTGATGAGGCTGAAACTCAAGTACACGGCCATGATGATGACGATGACCTCGATGGACCGGCCCGTCTGATTGAAGATGGTACCGGCCACATTGAACAAATCGGGATACCCGATGGCCACCGCCAGGGTCGAGTTTTTGGTCAGGTTCAAATATTGGCTGGTCAGGGGCGGCACGATGACCCGCAGCGCCTGGGGAAAGATCACGAAGCGCAGCATCTGGAAAGTGGTCAGGCCCAGGGCGCGCGCGGCCTCGATCTGACCTTTGCTGACCGCCTGCAGCCCGGCCCGCACCACTTCCGCAATGTACGCGCCCGTGTAGATCACCAGGCCCGAAAGCAAGGCCAGAAATTCGGGCGACAGTTTCAGGCCGCCCTCCACCAGGCGCTTCTTGACCTCGGGCACCACCACCCGCAGCGGCGCCTGGCCCGCGGTGGCCTGCACCACGAACCAGCCCACCGCAGCCACGGCCAAAAACGCGGCCAGGGACCACAAGAAGGTGAGCGGCGCGCGGCCCGTGCGGCGCGCGTACCACGAGAGACCCAGGTACACCAGCACCGCGGCCACCAGCGCGGCCCCGAGCCAGCCCTTGTACAGGGCCCAGGCCTCGGTGGCCTGCGCCCAGGCCATGGCCAGGCCCCGGTTGCTCAAGATGAGCCAGGCCCGAAACTTGCCTCCCGGCAAATCCTGCCGGCCCCAGGTGATGGGGTTCTCGGCCAGGCGGGGCAGCACGATGAACACGCCCCGATACCAGAAGACCAGCAGCACCAGCAGGGGCACATTGCGCAAGAATTCCACATAGGCCGTCGCCAGGCCCCGGGCCAGCGGATTGGGCAGCACGCGCGCGGTGCCCACGATGACGCCCACGATGGTGGCGAACACGATGCCCAACGCGCTCACCCGCAGGGTGTTCAACAGGCCCACCAGAAAGGCCATCTTGTTGGGCGACGAGCCGGAATAATGAATGAAGGAAGGCACCTCGCCGATGTCGAAGCCGGCGGCGGTGTTGAGGAAGTCGAAGTTGGGCAGCAGGCCGCGCTGCGCCAAGGCAGTGTACATGTTGGTGTACAGGTAGCGGCCCACGAGGAACACGACGAGCACGAACACCACTTGGCCGAAAACCCGCAAAAACCGCTCGTCGCGCCAAAAGTTACGCCAGGTCATATCCTGCCACATGGCAGCCTCCACGGTGGGTAGGGCGCTGGAGAGGCGCGCCAGGGCGCGCGGAGTGGGGTCCCCCGAGGCCCAGACGGACCTCCGGGGACCCCATCAGAGGCGGTTTAGCGGAACGGCGGCGCGTAGAGCAGGCCGCCCTCGGTGTACAGGCTGTTCAAACCGCGCGGGATGTAGGTGGGCGTGTCGGGGCCCAGGTTGCGGTTGTAGATCTCTTCGTAGTTGCCCACATGCTTGATCACATTGTAGGCCCAGTCGTTGTCCAGGCCCAGTTTCTTGCCCAGATCGCCTTCCAGGCCCAGCAGCGAGCGCACGCGCGGGTTGGTGGCGGTGTCGCGCACCTGATCCACATTCTGCGAGGTCACGCCGGCCTCTTCCGCGTAGAAGGTGGCGAACACCACCCACTGGATGATGTCGAACCACTGATCGTCACCGTGCCGCACCATGGGGCCCAGGGGCTCCTTGGACACGGTCACATCCATGATCATGTGCTCGTCGGGGTTCTTCAGCATGGTGCGGCGGGCCACCAGACCGGACTTGTCGGTGGTGTACGCGTCGCAACGGCCCTCTTCATAGGCCGCCCAACCGGCTTCCACATCGTCGAACACCACCACATCGGCCTTGATGCCGTTGGCGTCCAAGACATCGCGCAGGTTGCCCTCGGTGGTCGTGCCCGTCTGCACGCAGATGGCGGTGCCGTCCAGGTCCTGCAAGGTCTTGATGCCGCTGTCCTTGCGGACGATGAAGCCCTGACCGTCGTAGAAGGTGGTGTGGGTGAAGTTGCCGCCCACCTCGGTGTCGCGAGTCAGGGTCCAGGTGGTGTTGCGGATGAGCACATCAATCTCGCCGGTCTGCAGCGCGGTGAAACGCTCCTTGGCGTTCAGCGGCCGGAACTCGACCTTGGTGGGGTCGCCGAAGATGGCCGCGGCCACGGCCCGGCAAAAGTCAATGTCGAAGCCCTCGTACTCACCCTTCTCGTTCAAGAAGCCGAAGCCGGGCACTTTGGCGTTGACGCCGCAGATCAGATAGCCCCGCTCCTTGACCGTCGCCAGGGTGGAGCCGTAGCCCGAGGTCGGGCCCGCGGCTTCTTCGGTAGCGGCTTCTTGCGCCGGCGCCTGGGTGGCCTCGCCACTCTGGCCACCGCCGCACGCGGCCAACGCCAGCGCGACCAGCGCCAGCACGGCCAACAACAACCACATCTTGCGAGTCATAGACTCCTCCTTCCAAAAGGGGATAGAACAATGTGACGCCCAGTTTGGGCCCAATCCGAAGCGATAGAATTTAGTATAACCGCAAAATACCAAAAGAGCAAGGGGAAGGGGCGGGAATCGTCAATTTATAAGCCTCTTCCTGCGAAGCGCAAGTTTGAGCGATTTTTCACGCAGGATAAGAGGACTTTGCGGCCAAAGCCCGCCGGATCGCTCAGCCTCGAGCACCGTCGCCCGCAGAGACGCCGGCCGCGCGGCGCGCCCGGGCGACGACGCGCGCGGGTGGGCCGAATACGCCGCCCGGCCCGCCCGGAGGAAGTCCCCGAGCAAAGCGTTTTCGCGTACAATGGAGGGAGGAGGTAGCATGCCCGCATCGTCCACGCTCTTGGAACGGGTGCGCGCCTTCATCGGGCGCGAGAACTTGCTGCCCGCGGCCGAGGCGCCGGTGGTCGTCGGCGTCTCGGGCGGCGCGGACAGCCTGACCCTGGCGCACATCCTGGGCCGTCTGGGGTATCGGCTGGTGATCGCGCATCTGGACCACGGCTTG
>JAADEN010000120.1 GCA_013153375.1 Chloroflexota bacterium
GCCGCACATGGATGGGATGGCCGTCCTTGGTGCCGAACACATCCACCACCAGGCCGTAGGCCCACACGGGCGTCTCCTTGGTGCCGGGCATGGCCAGCATCAGGTCGTAGATGAAGTCCAGGGGCCGGGCCTCCCGCTCGCCCACCCGCACGGGGCGCGGGTCGTAGAAGCCGTTTTCCAGCAGGGCCTTGGCCAGCCGCATCGCGTGGGGCGGGAAGCAGCCCCGCACCGCGACCTCGCGCGCGCCGAACACCCGGGGCAGGGTGCGCGTCTCGGGGTGGGGGATGATGACCACCTCCTGCTCGCCGATGAGGTCGTGGAAGCGGACCCGCCGCGCGCCCTCGAAGGGCCCCACGGGGTGGTGTCGGCCGTCCTTGTAGTAGGTGCGCTCCGTGGTCTGGGGGTCGAACTCCCACAGGAAGGTGACCAGCAGGCCGGGCGCGGGCGCGGGCGCGCGGAACGCGGCGAAGTAGATGTCGATGGTGTCCACCTGGTCCATGTGCGCCACCCCGCGCGCGGCCATGAGGTTGGTCACGCCCGGCGTCGCGCCCACGCCGGGGATGAACACGATGCCCTTGGCCTTGGCCGCGGCGTCGTAGTCCCACTGGTCCTCCTCGGTGGACACATCCAGGCCGTTGACGCCGGCCTCCACCGCGGCTTTGGTCACGACCAGGTCGTACTTCCACGGCAGGCCGTTGACCACCACATCGTAGCCGCGGAACAGGCGCACCATGCCGTCGTAGTCGTCCGCGTTGAAGAAGACCACCTTGACGCGCGGGTCGTTGAGTTCCGCGGCCAGGCGCTCCGCGGCCGCGGTGTTGTACTCCGCGATGACGATTTCGTCGAAGTCGCTGTAGCGGGACAGGTCACGGGTGGTCTCGCTGCACACCGCGCCTGCGCCGCCCAAAACCAATACGCGCATAGCAAGCCTCCGTCGTGATGAAGAGGGTGGGTCGTCCTGAACTCGGTGGGTCGGGTGAGGCGTCCGGCTCAGCCGAGGACATCCTGGACCGCGGCGAAGGCGTGGTCCAGAATCTCCAGGGCCTCGCGGATGTGGTCCTCGGTGGCGGTCAGCGGCGGCGCGATGCGCAGCACATTGCCGAACGCGCCGCCTTTGCCGATGAGCAGACCGCGGGCCTTGGTCGCGTCGAGCATCATGGCCGCGGCCTGGGAGGACGGCTCCTTGGTGGCCCGGTCCGCGACCATTTCCACGCCCTGCATCAGGCCCAGGCCGCGCACCTCGCCGATGAGGGGATACTTCTCGGCCATCTCCTCCAGGCCCTGCCGCAGCAGCGCGCCCAACTGGGCCACCCGCTCGGGCGGGGCCTCCTCTTGCAGGGCCTCCAGGGTGCCCAGCGCGGCCGCGCTGGAGACGGGATTGCCGCCGAAGGTGCTGATGCTCAGGCCCTTCTTGGGCAGTTCCGCGGCGATATGCGGCCGGGTGATGGTCGCGCCCAGGGGGAAGCCGTTGGCGATGCCCTTGGCCATGGTGATGATGTCGGGCTCCACATCCCAGTGCTGGATGCCGAACCAGTAGGTGCCCGTGCGGCCGAAGCCCGTCTGCACCTCGTCGATGATGAGCAGGCCGTCGTACTTGCGCACGATCTCGGCCACCGCGGGGAAGTACTCGGGCGGCGGCGTGACGAAGCCGCCCACGCCCTGGATGGGCTCCGCGATGAACGCCGCGATGCGCCCCGAAGTGCTGGTGCGGATGACATCCTCCACATCCTCCGCGCAGGCCACCCCGCACTGGGGATAAGTGGCCTTGAGCGGGCAGCGGTAGCAGTAGGGGGCCATCGCGTGCTTGATGCCCGGGATCTCACTGCCCACGGGCCGCCACGCGGCGATGCCCGTCAGGTTCATGGCCAGGGCCGAGCGGCCGCTGTAACTGTTGCGCAGCGCGATGATCTCGTGCGAGCCGGTGTAGGCCTTGGCCAACATGACCGCGGTCTCGTTGGCTTCGGTGCCCGAGTTGGTGAAGAAACTGGTGCTCAGATCGCCGGGCGCGATCTCGGCCAACTTCTCGGCCAGCGCGATGATGTTCTCGTGCAGATACAGGGTCGAAGTGTGCACGATCTTGTCCAGTTGGGCCTTGACCCGCTCGAGCACCTTGGGATGACCGTGGCCGACGCTGGTGACCAGAATGCCGCCGAAGAAGTCCAGGTACTTGTGGCCGTCCACATCCCACACATACAGCCCTTCGCCCCGTTCCAGGGCCAGGGGCTCGGTGTAGTAGAGGAAGTAACTGGGCCACAGGTACTTTTCCTTGCGGCGTAACAACTCCGCGATACGCTCGGACATGAGGGGCCTCCTGAGGTGGGTGTGCCTCTCCCCCTTGGGGCGCGGGGCATCAGTTGAGCAAGGACGATTTGACGCTCAGGTTCATCAGGCGTTCGACCAGGGTGTCCACCTCCATTTCCATCAAGCGGTCCAACAGTTCCTGCCGAAAGCCCAGCAATTCCTTCATGGCCAGTTGGTGGCCGCGCATGTAGCCTTCCGCGATCAGCCCGGCCACCACATCGGTCACCCGCTTGAAGGCCAGGAAGACCCGGGTGGCCTGCTCCGGCTCCCAGGCGGCCATGCACTTTTGCAAGAACAACTGCTGCACGCGGCTCATCATGCCCAGCATGTAGTCGTTGGGCACCCGCCGGGGGATGTGGATGAGTCCCACGCGCCACTGCCACAGCCAGAACTTCTCGTCGATGTCGCCCCGGGCCACCCGCAGATACCAATCCTTCAAAGTCTGCTCCCGAGCCGGGCGCTCACCGGGCCGAAACACGGCCGCGGTGGGCGGATACGCGAACAAGACATCGTAAAAGGCCTTGGCGAACTCGTCGGCCCATTGCGATGTAATGGGGTAGGTTTCTGATAGAGTTTGGGCATCCTGAGGAGTGTAACCCGTCAATTCAATCAGGCTTTCTAAAACTTTGGAAAACATCGTTGCCTCCACCGATAGTTTGCTGCGCGTATGGTATCACACTTCCACCTTTTTGAAAAGGGGGATTGGGGAGGAAAATTCGTCTCGCGCGGCTTTCGCCCCGCCAAATTTTGGGTACAATAGAGGCATCGTCCTGCGTTTTCCTCACCGCCGCGAGGTGCCTCATGTCGTCAACGCTTCCCCTGGATCGAATCCTGGCTCCCTATGTCGGCAAAGGCCGCACCATGCTCCTGCCCGCGCTGCACGCGGTGCAGGAGGCCCACGGCCACATCGGCCCCGACGCGGCCACCGCGGTGGCCCGGGCCCTGGATGTGCCCGTGGCCGAGGTGTACGGCGTGGTCGAGTTCTACGCGCTGTTCTCCCCGCAGCCCAAGGGCGCGCACACGGTGCGGGTGTGCCACGGGCCCGTGTGCCGGGCCCACGGCGCGGATCAGGTCGCGCAGGCCCTGGCCGAGCACCTGGGCATCGCCGAGGGCGAAACCACCCCGGACGGCCAGTGGACTTTGGAACGCTTCCCGTGCCTGGGCCTGTGCGAGCACGCGCCCGCGGTGCTGGTGGACGACCGGGCCGTGGGGCCCGCGGACCCGGCCCAACCGGAAGCCGTCCTCCACCCCAGGCCCCAAGACGAACCCAAACCCGTGGTGGGCGGCTCGGTGCGGGTGCTGACCGCCTGGGACGACCCCGCCCAGCCCCGCAGCCTGGAGGCGTATCGGGCCGCGGGCGGCTACCGCGCGCTGGAGCAGGCCCCGGCCCCCGCGGACCTCATCGCCGCGGTCAAAGCGTCCGGCCTGTTCGGGCGGGGCGGCGCGGCCTTCCCCACGGGGCTCAAGTGGCAGTTCGCCGCGCAGGCCCCCGGCCGGCCCAAGTATGTGGTGGTCAACGCGGACGAGTCCGAGCCCGGCACTTTCAAGGACCGGGCCCTGCTGGAGGCCGACCCCCACGCGGTGCTCGAGGGCGCGTTGCTGGCCGCCCGGGCCATCGCCGCGGAGCGGGTCTATGTCTATCTGCGGGGCGAGTACGGCCGCGCGTACCGCATCCTGCAGGCCGCGCTGGACGAGGCCCGGGCCGCGGGCTACATCGGCCCGGCCGCGGGGGTGGAAGTGGAGATTCGGCGGGGCGCGGGCGCGTATGTGTGCGGCGAGGAGACCGCGCTCTTCGAGTCCATCGAGGGCAAGCGGGGCTACCCGCGGCTCAAGCCACCTTATCCCACCACCCATGGCCTGTTCGGCAAGCCCACGGTCATCAACAATGTGGAGACCCTGGCCGCGGTGCCCTTCATCGTGCGCGAGGGGCCCGACGCGTACCGGGCCTACGGCACCGCGGACAGCCCCGGCCCCAAACTCTTCCCCATCTCGGGCGATGTGGCCCGGCCCGGCGTGTACGAGGCGCCCTTCGGCATCACCTTGGGCGACCTGCTGGACCTGGCCGGAGGGCCCCGGGGCGAGGTCCAGGCCATCTTGCTGGGCGGCGCGGCTGGCTTCTTCGTCGGGCCCGACGCGCTAAACCTGCCCCTGACCCTGGAGGACTTGCGCGCCGCGGGCCTATCCCTGGGCTCGGCCGCGGTCATGGTGTTCAGCCAGGATCGGGATTTGCGGCAGGTGCTGCTGGATGTGGCCCACTTCTTCGCGGAAGAATCGTGCGGCAAGTGCTATCCGTGCCAGTTGGGCACTCAGCGCCAGGTGGAACTGCTGCAACGCGTCTTCGCGGGCCAGGCCCGGCCCCAAGACCTGGCCCTGCTGGACGATGTGGGCTGGACCATGACCGACGCATCCCTGTGCGGCCTGGGCCAGACCGCGGCCAACGCGGTGCTGAGCGCCAAGCGCCTGTGGCCGCACTTGTTCGGCCTGTAGCCGGGCCGGGGCGCACCGTTGGCCATGAGCGAAACCTCCGCGTTGCAAACCTTTTCGGCTTACGAATATCGCTCCGGGCGTTGGCAGGCGACCCAGGTGGCGGCCCCCGCGGAGCGTTCCCTCACCCTGTATCTCAACGGCCAGGAATGGGCCGTGTTGCTGGCCAGCCCCCACGACCCGCTGAGCCTGGCTTTGGGCTACCTGGCCAACGAGGGCGTGCTCACGCACCCGGACCAGGTGGCCGGGGCGCGGGTGTGCGACGACGGTGCGGGGGTGGATGTGCGCCTGAACGGCCCGGTTCCGTCGCGGCCGCGCGTGCGCACCACAGGCTGCGGCCGCGGCCTGACCCGGGCGCGGCCCGAGGCCGCGGCCCTGGCGCCGGTGGACGCGCCGCGCGCGGTGACG
>JAADEN010000145.1 GCA_013153375.1 Chloroflexota bacterium
GGCCCGCGCGGCCGAGCGCGCGGGCTGCGCTTCGCCAGGGCCGCCGCGCCGGGCGGGCCTTTCTGCATCTTTTTTGCGTGTTCGCGCGGCTCGGCCTTGCCAGAGACGGGGCTTTGGCGTATGATGCGGGGCGCTGGAGGCGAACATGGTGCGCTTGCATCCCAACCTGGAGACGCCGCAACCGTTGCGGCGCTGTGATTGGCCCGCGTGCGGCGCGGCGTGCTGCTTTCAGGGCGTGTGGGTGGACGAGGTCGAGATCCAAGACATCCTGGCCCACGCGGCGGTCATCGCGCCCCACATGCGGCCCCCGGATCGCGACCCCACGCGCTGGTTCCAGGACCGCCGGGAGCCCGACGACCACGCGCTGAGCGGCTGGGTCCGGCCCACCCGGGTGCGCCCCGACCGTACCCACTACCGCGGCTCGCGCTGCATCTTCTTGCGCGCGGATTTCAAGTGCGCGTTGCAGGTGGCGGCCGAGGCCCAGGGCCTGCACCCCTGGCGCTGGAAGCCCTTTTACTGCATCCTGCACCCCCTGGATCTGGACGATCAGGGGCGCATCCTGCTGCCTCCGGTGGACGAACTGTTGGCCGAGCCCGCAGCGTGCGTGCGCGCCGCGCGTCCCAAGATCCGCCCGCGCGATCTCTTCGCGGAGGAACTGGCCTATCTGGTGGGCGGGGCGTATGCGACGCGGCGCGCGGCCGGCCCGCGCGGAGCCGGTTCCCCCGAGGAAGACCGCCCGGCCGACTAAGACGCTTTTTTGTTCCCGCTGTCGGGGGGCCAACGCTCCAGTTTGGTGGCCCGTGCGACCAGGTCGCGGGTGCGGTTGAGCAGTTTGGGCCGCACATGGCCGTACAGCACATGGGCCATGGCCGGCAGGTTGATTTCCTCGCCGTCCTGCAGCCCCTCCTTCACCCGAGCCACCAGCCACAGGTCGCACCAGTCAATGAAGCGGTTCATGTTCTCCAGGCCCTTGCGGAGCCGCACGGGATAGTCCCACAGGCGCTTGTCTTTGTTGTCGTCCTCGCCGTCGGGGCGCTGGAAGTCGAGGGCGTAGGCGCGAAAGATTTGGTGCGCCACCTCGGTCACGATGTTGTCGGGGATGTGGGCTTTGCGGGCCCGCTGCCGCACGGTTTCGACGATTTCGCTGAAGGTTTTGTTCTGTTCTTGCAGGGTGCGGATGGCCTGGTGGAACATCAGCACCACACGCGGCCGGTGGGGCGAGGGGGTCATGCGGACTTTGCCCAGCCGGGAAATGATTTGCAAATATTCGCTCACCCGCTCCTGGTCGGCCTCGCTCAGGGTTTTGTCGGCTTCGGGGGTCTGAATGAAGCGCTCGTAGGCCAGAAATTCGTCCAGCGCGTGGATGAGGTTGGAGGCCGTGGTGGCCTGGATACCGAAGCCCACGACGCGCTTGCCCTTGCCGCGCAGGTAATGGACCACATCCACGAAGTCGCTGTCGCCGGTGCCCAAGATCACCACGCCGATGTTGGGGTCGGCCCCCAAAGTCACCGCGTCGATGATCATGCGGGTGTCGTTGGGCTTGGCCTCGTGGTAGGCCGGGGTGTGGATGAGTTCGAAGCCCAGGGAGAGCAGGGGCGCTTGTTGATTGTCGAAGCGCACCCAGTTGGCATAGGCCCGTTTGAGGGTGATGGTGCCATATTCCTGGAATTTGCGATAGACGAGATCCCAGCGGATCTGGTCTTTGAGGACATTTTGGGCGCTCAGGTGCAAATTTTCAAAATCTAAAAAAACGGCCACATTGGGCGCGGATGGTATGGCGAGTTGCGCCGTTTCGGTCATACGGTTGCCTCCTTGTCCATGACGGAGATTTCACTTGCCGCCCCAGCCCCTCAGCATCAGGTTGAGCAACAGGGTCAACAGCAACGAGAGCAAGAGCGAGGTGGCCAGGGGGAACACGCAGGTGACGGGCCCGCGCTGAATGACGATGTCGCCCGGCAGGCGTCCCAGGGGCAGGCTCCAGCGGCCCAGGGCGTACAGCACCAGGCCGACCACGAAGAGGGTCAGACCCAGGCCCATGAGCAGGCGTCCGACTTCGGTCATGGTACGCTCCTCACAACAGGCGGGGGGTCGCGGCTGCGGGCGGCGGCAGCCCCAGGTGCTCGTACGCGCGCGGGGTGGCGACCCGACCCTGGGGGGTGCGTTCCAAGAAGCCCAGCCGCAGCAGATAGGGCTCCACCACCTCCATGAGGGTATCGGGGTCTTCGCTCACCGCGGCGGCCAGGGTGTTGAGGCCCACAGGCCCGCCGCCGAATTTTTCGATGAGGGTGCGCAGCACGAAGCGGTCCACTTCGTCCAGGCCCAGTTCGTCGATGTGCAGCATTTCCAGGGCCTGGCGGGCCACCGCGGCGGGGATGACGCCCCGGGCCCGCACCTGGGCGAAGTCGCGCACCCGACGCAGCAGCCGCAGCGCGATGCGGGGCGTGCCCCGGGCCCGCCGCGCGATCTCCGCGCCGCCTTCGGGGGTCAGTTCCACCCCCAGGCGTTGCGCCGCCCGCCCCACGATGGCCTCCAGACTGGCCTGGTCGTAGTAGTCCAGCCGAAAGATGGCGCCGAAGCGCCCCCGCAGGGGCGCGGTGACCAGGGCCAGGCGGGTGGTCGCGCCGACGACGGTGAAGCGGGGCAGTCGCAGCCGCACCGAGCGGGCCGCCGGGCCCTTGCCGATGACGATGTCCAGCGCGAAGTCCTCCATCGCGGGGTAGAGGACTTCCTCCACGGCCCGGCTGAGGCGATGGATCTCGTCGATGAACAGGATGTCGCCGGCGCGCAGGTTGGTGAGGATGGCCGCCAGATCGCCGGCCCGCTCGATGGCCGGCCCCGAGGTGACTTTGATGTTGACTTCCATCTCGTGGGCCAGAATGTGGGCCAGGGTGGTCTTGCCCAGCCCCGGCGGGCCGTAGAACAAGACATGGTCCAACGGCTCGCCGCGCTGCCGGGCCGCGGCGATGAGCACGGCCAGATTCTCCCGCACCGCGTCCTGGCCGATGAGGTCGGCCAGGCGCCGGGGCCGCAGCGTGAGGCGCTCGCCCTCGTCCTCAGGACGGGGTTGGGGGGTGGTGAGTCGGGTATCGTGCGGGTCCATACGCCCTTGATTATACAGCATCCCGCGACGGGTGCTGCGCGGCGTCTGAAGCGGGGGCGCTGGGGCCTGCAGAGGACGCCTCCGCGCGGGGCCGGGCGGCGCCGCGTTCGGCTCAGGATGGGGGTTGGACCGCGTCCGCGGCGGGCTGCGGCGCGCGCGGCAGGCGCAAAGTGAACACCGCGCCGCCCTGGGGATGGTTGGCCGCGGTCAGGTCGCCGCCGTGGGCGCGGGCCAGACTGCGGGCGATGCTCAGCCCCAGGCCGCTGCCGCCCGAGGCCCGGGCGCGGGATTTGTCCAGCCGGTAGAAACGCTCGAACACCCGCTCTTCCTCACCCGGGGGCAGGCCGGGGCCCGTGTCGCGCACCTGGATGCGCACTTCGTCGTCCGCAACCTCGGCTCGGACCTCGATGCGTTCGCCGGGCGGGGTGTGGCGCAGCGCGTTGCCCAGCAGGTTGTGCAGAATCTGCTCCAGGCGGGCCGTGTCCGCGTGCACCCAGGCCGGCTCCGAGGGCAGGTCCACTTCCAGCGCGATGCCGCGCTGTTGGGCCGCGGCCCGAAACTTTTCCACCACCCGCGGCAGCCAGGCCCGCACATCCAGCGCGTCCCGCTCCAACGAGAGTTGGCCGGTGTCGGCCAGGGTCAGGGTGCGCAGGTCGTGCACCAAGCGGGCCAGCAGACGATTCTGCTCCACCACGGGGGCCAGGTTTTCGGGCGTCAGGGGATAGATGCCGTCTTGCAGGGCCTCCAGGTGGGCCTGCTGCACGGCCAGAGGCGTGCGCAACTCGTGCGCGATGTCGGCCATGAGGCGGCGGCGGGATTCCTCGGCCTGTTGCAGGGCCGCGGCCATGTGGTTGAAGGCCCGGGCCAGGGTCGCCAGTTCCTCGTCGCCGCTCTCGGGCACCCGGACGCTCAAATCGCCCTGGGCCAGTTGGCGGGCCGCGGCGGTCAACGCGTGCACGGGGCGCAGGATGCGGTTGCTCAGCGCCCAGGCCAGGGCCGCGGCCAGGGCCAGCGCGGTCAGGGCCGCGGCCAGCGCGGCCCAGTCCAGGCGCTGAAAGAGGGCCCGGCTGGACGCGGTCGCGTGCGCGCTCAACGGCGGAATGAGATAGCCCACCGTGCGCCCGTCCACCTGCACGGGCAGGGCCACCCGGCGCTGGGCTTCGGTCCAGGTCTGCCCGGCCCGCGCGGGCGGGTAGAGGATGCGCCCCTGGGCGTCGGTCAGGGTCAGGCCGCCGCGGTGGGGCGCGCCCGGGCTCGCGGGCCGGGTGGCCAGCACCTGGGCCGCGTCTTCCCACGAGCCGCGGGCCGCGTAGTGCGCTTCCAGGGCCTTGAGCGTCTCCTGGAGGCCCCAGGGGCCGCCCTCGGCCACGAACGCGTGCACCTGGCTCTGGGTCGTGTTGCGCAAGATGAGCACCACGGTGGCGATGCTCACCATGGCCGTGCCCAACAGCGCGAGGAACAACTTGCGACGCATCATCGTCCTCGGAAAAAGGTCACGATTCGGGCCGGCGGAAACGATAGCCCACGCCGAACACCGTCTCGATGTAGCGCGGATGCTTGGGATCAGGCTCCAGTTTGGCCCGCAGGTTCTTGATGTGCGCGTCCACCGTGCGCTCGTAGCCCACGAAGGGCGAATCCTGGATGGCCTGGAGCAGTTGCTCGCGGGTGAACGCGCGGCCGGGCTGGCGGGCCAGGGCCACCAACAGGCGAAACTCGGTGGGGGTCAGGTGGATGGGCTCTCCGGCCCGGGTCACGGTGTGGGCGTCCAGGTCAATCTCGATGTCGTCCACCCGGATGCGCCGGGGCGTGGGCGCGGCCTGGGCGCGGCGCAGCAGCGCGCGCACCCGGGCCACCAGCACCCGGGGGCTGAAGGGCTTGGTGACATAGTCGTCCGCGCCCAGTTCCAGGCCGACCAACTGGTCGGCTTCGTCAACCCGGGCGGTGATCATGATGATGGGCGTATCGCCCGCGCGACGGATGGCGCGCGCCACATCCAGACCGTCCATGCCGGGCAGGTTGAGGTCCAGCAGCACCACATCGGGCTTCTCGCGCTGGAACAACTCCAGGCCGGTGTCGCCGCGGTGCGCGG
>JAADEN010000209.1 GCA_013153375.1 Chloroflexota bacterium
CGCGGCGACTTACAGCCTCGACCTGGAGGCGACGGCTCCCCTTGGCATACCCCCTATCGTCCGGCTGGGCCTCGGGCGAGATTCAGTACGCCAGCCAGCCGCGGCGCACCATCCACTTTTTGATTTCCACGGCCACGAAGACCACCGCGCTCGCGCCCAGGGCCAGGGCCAGTTGGTCCCAGGCCAGGGGCACGGTGCGGAAGATGGCCTGCAAAGGCGGCCAGTAGATGACCAGCATCTGCAACGCCACGGTCAGGCCCACGGCCAGGACCATGAACTTGTTGGAGCCCAGGCCCTGCTGGAACAAGGATTCCTTGGTGGAGCGCAGGGCCAGCGCGTTGCCCATCTGGCCCAGGGTGAGCACGGTGAAGCCCACCGTGCGCCAGGCCGGATTGGCCACGCGCCAATCCAGCCAGGCCGCGAACAGGGTCACCAGCCCCATGAGCGCGCCGATCCACAGGGTGTCGCGGCCCAGGCCCCGGCCGAAGATGCTTTCGTCGGGCCGGTACGGGGGCCGCTGCATGACATCTTTCTCCGCGGGTTCGACGCTCAGCGCCAGGCCCGGCAACCCGTCGGTGACCAGGTTGATCCACAGAATCTGGAGCGGGGTCAGGGGCAACGGCATGCCCAGGAAGGGCGCGAGCAGCATGACCAGGATCTCGCCCGTATTGGAACTGAGGGTGTATTGGAGGAACTTGCGGATGTTGTCGTAGATGACCCGCCCTTCCTCCACCGCGGCCACGATGGTGGCGAAGTTGTCGTCGAGCAGCACCATGTCCGCGGCTTCCTTGGCCACATCGGTGCCGGTGATGCCCATCGCGACGCCGATGTCGGCTTTCTTGAGCGCGGGCGCGTCGTTGACCCCGTCGCCCGTCATGGCCACGATTTCGCCTTCGCGCTGGAGCACCTGCACGATTTTGAGTTTGTGTTCGGGCGAGACCCGGGCGAACACGCTGGCCTCGCGCAGGGCTCGGGCCAGCGCGTCTTCGTCCATGGCTTCCAGTTCCGCGCCGGTGATGACCCGGTCCTCCTCCGCGATGCCCAGGTATTTGGCGATGAAGCGCGCGGTCAGGGGATGATCGCCCGTGATCATGATGGGGCGGATGCCCGCGGTCTTGCAGCGTTGGACCGCTTCTTTGGCCTCGGGGCGGGGAGGATCCACGATGCCGATCAGGCCCAGGAAGACCAGATCCCGCTCGGCCACGGCCTCCAGTTCCTCGGGCGTGGGCGGCAGATGGTCCAGACGCCGCACGGCCACGGCCAGCACGCGCATCCCCTGGCTGGCGTGGCGGGCGTTGGCGTCCAGGATGCGCTCGCGCCACTCGGGGGTCATGTCTTGCACGCGATCCTCGAACCACACCCGATTGGAGCGCGGCAGCAGTTGGTCCACCGCGCCCTTGACGAACACGATGTAGGGCGGTTTGGGATCGACGGCCACGATTTGCCAGAACTCCTGCGCCCACGGATACCGCCGTGCGGCCTCGTCGTTCCAGCGGTGGACGGTGGTCATGCGTTTGCGGGCCGAAGTGAAGGGCACCTCGGCCACGCGCGGCAGCACTTCCTCCAGGATGGGCTTGAGCAGGCCGGCCTGAGCCGCGGCCACCACCAGCGCGGCCTCGGTGGGGTCGCCCAGCGCGGTGCACTCCCGGGTGCAGTCGAACTTGCCCTCGGGCAGCACCAGGGTGGCGTCGTTGCACAGCGCTGCGCCGGCCAGCAGCAGGTGCACCGCGGGGGGCACGGCCTTGAGGTCGGGTTCGGGCAGGGCCGACGCGCCCGCGCGGCGGGGCCGCAATTCCGCGATGTTCAGGGTGCGGCCGGCCAGGTCCAGCACCGAGACCCGCATGCGATTTTCGGTCAGGGTGCCCGTCTTGTCCGAACAGATCACCGTCACCGAGCCCAGGGTTTCGACCGCGGGCAGTTTGCGGATGAGCGCGCGGCGGCGCAGCATGCGCTGGGCGCCCAGGGCCAGCGCGATGGTGACCACCGCGGGCAGGCCCTCGGGCACCGCGGCCACGGCCATGCTGATGGCCGTCAGGAACATGACCTCCAGGTTTTCGCCCCGCAGCACGCCCAGACCGAAGACGATGGCCACGATGGCCAACGCGGCCCAGGCCAGCCCCCGGCTGAGTTGGGCCAGACGGCGCTGCAGGGGCGTGGGCTCCCGCTCCACGCTTTGGATCATGGTCGCGATGCGGCCCAGTTCGGTGTTCATGCCCGTGGCCACGATCACGGCTTTCCCGCGGCCGTAGGTGACCAGCGTGCCCATGTACACCATGTTGCGCCGGTCGCCCAGGGGCAGGTTGGGCAGGTCCAGGGCCACGGTGACCTTCTCCACGGGCTCCGACTCGCCCGTGAGCGCGGCCTCCTGCACCCGCAGGTTGACGCTCTCGATCACCCGCCCGTCGGCCGGGACCGCGCTGCCGGCCTCCAGCAGCACGATGTCGCCCGGGACCACCTCCTCGGCCGGGATGGTGCGCACTTCGCCGTCGCGCAACACCTTGACCGTGGGCGTGGCCAGTTTCTTGAGCGCGGCCATGGCCTTTTCGGCCCGATATTCTTGCGTGAAGCCCAGAATGGCGTTGAGCACCACGATGATGAGGATGGCGATGGCTTCTTTGTGGTCGCCGATCAAAAAGGAAATGCCCGCGGCCACCAGCAGCAGGATGACCATGGCATCCTTGAACTGCTCCAGGAAAATCTGCCACGGGCTGGCCACGGCCCGCTCTTCGAGCACATTGGGCCCGTATTGCGCCAGACGGCGGCGCGCTTCTTCCTCCGAGAGACCGCGTTGGGGATCCACATCCAACAGGCGCAAGACCTCTTCGACGGTCAAACGGTGCCACTCGTGGGTCATGTTCGCTCCTTGGACATAAGCATCGGGCCGGTCGTCCAGGTGGGTCAGGGGGAACCCTCCGGGGGCGGGCCGGGCGCGCGCTGGGCCTGCCAGGCCCGCCAGGCGCCGCGCCAGGGCTCGGAGCCCCAGCGGGGACGCTTCGGCAAGGTGACCTGGCTCAAATGAGGCACGAGTTGGAGCACGACCCGGGTGATCGCATCCCAGTCCTCGGCTTGCAGCGCGTCTTCCAGAGCCGCGGCCAACTCGGCCGCCCACTCCCATTCCAGGCGGAATTGATCGGCTTTGAGCCAGTAGTCGCGTTTTTCCCAGGCCGCGGTGGTGGTCTCGACCGTGGAGGCGATCTCCCGCAGCGTCAAGATGAGGAAGGCCACCATGTCGCGGGTTTGGTCGTTCAGGGCGTCGTGTTGGGCCAACGCGCGTACCGTTTGGGCCAACATTTGCAACAAGCGTCGGCGTTGTTGCGCCAAAGTTTGTGAGCGAAAGACGCGCGTCACCACTCGGGCTCCCGAGATAAAGTTAAAGCGAACCGGAGGCGCGCCCCGGCGAGGTCATTATAACATAACCCCTGGCGCGGTCGTCCGCTGCTGGGCAGGCCGGACGCCGCGGCTTCGGCATCCTTTGCGCGCCTCCCGGGCCGCGGCCGGGGCCACAAAACACGCCCCAGGCCGTCGGTCTGGGGCGTGGAGGATGGCGTGCCGTCGCCCGTCCTCGTGGGCCGGGCCGCAAAATCTTGTCCCCCGCTCAAAAGGCCTGGCCTCAAAAAGGGCCTCATTCCTCCTCTTGCGTCACGGGGATGAGGAACTCGACGAATTCGCCCTCGCCCGCCTCCAGCGGCTCCACCGTGAGGGAGCCGCCCAAAATTTCCACCTGCTCGCGCAGCAGGCGCAGCGCCTCGTCGGCCTCCTGGATTTCCTCGGTCGAGGCCTCCTCTTGCGCCCAGCGTTTGCTGTCGGCCTGCACCCGCAGGAAGATCTGGCGGGGCTGGAAGTCCAGCACCACCTCGACCTGGCTGGCGTGGCCGTAGGTCACCGCGCGGGTGACGGCCTCCTGCACGGCCCGAAAGATGAGCATTTGCAGGTAGCGGGCCAGTTTGGGCGGCGTGCCCTGAACCTGCAATTGGGTGCGCGCGTCGTGGCGCTTTTCCACCATCTGCAAGTAGCGTTGCACCGCGGCCACCAGGCCCAGGTCGTCCAGGGTCAGGGGCCGCAGTTCGGTGATGAAAGCCCGCACCTGTTGGAAGGTGGTGTTGGCCGCCCGACGCAGGTTGTCCAGTTCTTTGCCCGCCTCTTCGGGGCTGCTCTCGAACAAACGGTAGGCGATGTCGGCCTGGAGGATGAAGTTGGCCAGGGCCTGCGCGGGCCCATCGTGCACCTGGCGGGCCAGACGCCGCCGCACCCGCTCCTCGGCTTCGATGACCATCTTGACCAGTTCCACCGAGGCCGGTGTGGGGCCATCGCGGCGGGCCTGCTGCTCGCCCCAGTCGGCCACTTGCTCCAGCGCCTCGATGTATTGCACCAGCAACTCCCGGTACATCTCCAGGGTCTTGCGTTGGTTTTCCAGCCCTTCCACTTGCCCGCGCATGAGCAGGTGGCGTTTTTGCGTTTCCAGCGCGGTTTCGTAGCCCTTGAGCACATCCTGGGTGTGGCCGCGGCGCACGGCCTGCTTGAGATAAGCGATGATGGAGGCGCTCTGCTGGCCCAACCGCTCGCTCTCTTCTTTGACCCGATCCGCGGTCATGCGCAGTTCCCGCAGACGGCGGTCGATGCGGTCCAACTCCTTCTGGGCCCAGGCCAGCCGCTCCTGGGCCGGTGAGATGGTCGCCGCGGGCTCCTCTTGCAGGTCCATGTCGGGCTCGTCGCGGAAGAATCCATAATCGTCTTGAGGCATGGTGCGCTCCCTGAAGGGCCCCGGAGGGCCGATGTGAGGTGGCCTGCGGATCGCCGAGGGCGTGCGATGGTGGGGTGGTCGCGGGGCCTGGAGGACCTGCCCCTGACCGCGACCCGCGTCTGAAGTATAATCCAAAACCCGTGCTTCTACAACGCGCGCGTCAATTTGCTTTCAACGAGTCGTTGTCATGCACCTGTTGTTCCTGTACGGCCCGCCGGGCGCGGGCAAGACCACCGTCGGACGCCTGGCCGCCCAGGCCCTGGACCTGCCTTTCGTGGACCTGGACGCGCGCATCGCGCAGGACGCGGGCCGCTCCATCGCCGACCTCTTCGCCATGGAGGGGGAAGCCGGCTTTCGGCAGCGGGAGGCCGCGGCGCTGAGCGCGGTCATCCGCCAGGCGCCCTCGCCGCGCGGCGCGGTGGT
>JAADEN010000113.1 GCA_013153375.1 Chloroflexota bacterium
CGCGGCTACGCAAGCCGCAGGTCCGCCCCACGGCCCGCGCCCTACCCCTGGGCCGAGGACGCGGTCGCCCGGCCGCGCCACTGCCGCGCGGCCAGCACCCGCCGGGCCAGGCTGGGATGGTTGTAGAAGAAGAACTCCACCCACGCCGGAGGCAAAGGCAGGGCCTTGTTCTGCTTGGCCAGCACCAGCATGACCCGCTCGAACACCTCGGGCCGGCCGGTGGTGTCCAGCGCGAATTGGTCCGCGGCCCGCTCGATGCGGCGGGAGTAGATGTTGAGGAGCACCTGCAGCCCCGCGGACAGCCAGGCCAGAATCAGGGCCAGCACGGGGTAAGTGGCCACATCGCCGGGGCCTTGCAGCCCGTCCCAGGTGCCCACGCTGCGCAGCACGCCGTAGGCCACCGCCAGGGCCAGGATCAACGCGACGCCCAGCAGCGCCATCAACTTGGCCATGTCGCGATGCACCTTGTGCCCCAATTCGTGGGCCACCACGACCTCGACGCCCTCGGCGTCCACGGCTTCGATCAAAGTGTCGAACAGCACCACCTGCGTACCCGCGCCTTTGGGAATCAGCGCAGCATTGCCCCGCGAGGTCTTTTCCCCCGCTTTGATCACGGCCACGCCCGCGTAGGGCACTCCCACCTTGGCGAAAAGGGCCTTGAGGCGGGCGTCCAGTTCGGGGTCGTCCAGAGGCTCGGCCTTGTATTGCAACCGCAGCAGCAACGGCTGCAAGAGATACATCAGCGCCAGAAACACCACCACCAGCCCCGAGATGCCCCAAAACCAGCGCTCGGGCCACAGCCGAAAGATGGTGTACACCCCCAAGAACAGCAGGCTTTGCAGCAGGATGTTGACCGCGGACTGCTTGACCTGGTCCCACAGCCAGCCGCCCAGGCTCTGGCGGTTGGTGCCCAAACGATTTTCCACCCGAAAGTCGAAATACCACGCCAGGGGCAGATTCAGCAGGGCCTCCGCGGCCAGGAAGACGAGCAACACCAGCCAGGTGCCCCACCACGAGTCGTTGGCGTGGAAGGCGTCCCGCAGGCGCACGGCCCACCCCGTGGGCAGCCACAGCAGCGCCCAGAGCACGGGGAGAATCAGATCGAGGAAGAACTGGGTGATGCGCACGCGCAGTTGGTAGCGGGCCTGGGCCAGGATTTCCGGCCCCAGCGCGGCTTCCAGTTCCCGGGCCACGGCCTCCAGTTCAGGGTTCAGCGCGCTCATGGGTGATCCCTCCTGGGGGAAAGGTTCGCCGGCCGGACGCTTCTTAGCATAACACAAACGCCCGGCGCGGGCATGGGCCCGCAGGCGCGCGGGCATCGGCCTTCAGACCCAAAAATTTCCGAGGCCCAAATCGTCCTCGGGGCCGATGCCAAACCCATCCCGGGGACGATGTGCGAACGCGACGCGTGCGCTATGCTCAAAGCATCCCAAGCAAGGAGGCGTTTCCATGCCCCAACCGGTCATTCAATTGCACGAACTGCGCAAACACTTCGGCCCGCTGCGCGCGGTGGACGGTTTGAGCCTGGAAGTCGAGGCTGGCGAATGCTTCGGCTTCTTAGGGCCCAACGGTGCGGGCAAGACCACCACCATCGGCATGATGTTGGGGCTGCTGTGGCCCACCGCGGGGCGCGTGCTCCTGTTCGGGCAGGAGGTCACGCCCCTCCGCACGGCCGTGCTGCGGCAGGTGGGCGCGCTGGTGGGCGCGCCGGGCTTCTATCCTTATCTCTCGGGCCGCGAGAACCTGCGCCTGCTGGCCCGCCTGCACCCCGAAGTGGGCCGCGGCCGGGTGGACGAGGTGCTGGAGCAGGTCGGCCTGGAGGCCGCCGCGGCCCGGCGCAAGGTCAAGACCTACTCCACGGGCATGAAACAGCGGCTGGGGCTGGCCGCAGCCCTGCTCCAGCGGCCCCAACTGCTCATTCTGGACGAACCCACCACGGGCCTGGACCCCATCGGCATGGCCGAAATGCGTCAACTGCTGCGCGGGCTGGCCGACCAGGGCGTGACCGTGTTCCTCAGCAGCCACCTGCTGCACGAAGTCCAGCAAATCTGCGACCGGGTGGCCATACTGCGCCAGGGCCGTCTGGTGGCCCTGGGTCCCGTGGCCGACCTGCTGGCCGGGCATCGGGATCTGGAAGAAGTGTTCATGAAAACAGTCGGCAGTCGATAGTCGGTAGTCGGAGGTCGGTGGTCGGCAGCCGTCGGCCGGTCGCCGGTAGGGGCGCAGCGGTGCTGCGCCCGGCCGTCAGCCGGCGGTAGGGGCGCACGGCAGTGCGTCCCGCCAACTTCCAACCGCCAACTTCCAACCTCTAACCTCCAACTTCCCTCCAGGAGCCTCCCATGTTCATGCAACTGCTCACCATCGAACGCCGCAAACTCACCGGCCGGGCCCTGCTGTGGGTCGAACTCGCGATTCTGGCCCTGCTGGTGTTCGCGCTGCACGCGGCCATCCTCGCGGTGCTGCAACAGCCGCAGCCCGACCTGCCGCCCCAGGCCCAGGCCGAACTGCGGGCGTCCTTGCGCTGGCCCCAAGGCCTGCTGAACGCGCTGACCTTCGCCAACGGCGGCGAACTGGGCGGCCTGTTCGCGGTGGTGCTCGCCGCGGCCGTGGTCGCGCAGGAGTACACCTGGCGCACGGTGCACCTGTGGCTGAGCCGGGGCGTGCCGCGCGGCGCGTACCTGGGGGCCAAATTCGGCGCGCTGGCCGGGGCCCTGCTGCTCCTCGTGCTGACCGCGCTGCTGGCCGGAGGCGCGGCCACGGGCCTCTACACCTGGCGCGCCCAAGGCGCGCTGCCCTGGAGCGACCTGCCCTGGTCCGACCTGCTGCGGGGTGTGCTGGCCACCTGGGTGACCCTGCTGCCCTACGCCGCGGGGACCCTGGCCGTGGCCGTGATCAGCCGTTCCACCCTGACGGCCACGGGCGTGGGCCTGGGCTACAACCTGCTGGTGGAAAACCTGGCCGTGCAGGTGCTGCTCCTGGCCTCGCCCGACCTGGCCCGCTGGGCCCGCTACCTGCCCGGCATGGCGGCCAAAGCCGCGCTGAGTTTCCTCCAGGGCGGCCTGGATGTCCAGGTGGGCATGAACGGCGGCCCGGCCGCGGGGCTACTGGAACCCGGACCCGCGCTCCTGCTGTTGCTGGCCTACACGGCCGCGGGCCTGGCCCTGGCCTGGTGGGCCTTCCGTCGGCAGGACATCGCCGGCTGAGTCCGCGCGCCGATGGTACAATCGCGCCACCACCGCCCGAGGGCCGCTCATGTCGCTGCGCTGGAAACTCACCCTCTCGTACACCCTGGTCACCGCGGGGGCCATCCTGCTGGTGGAACTGGTGGTGCTGCTGGCCGCGGTGTACCTGCTGGCCTCGCCCCGCACCCTGGCCCGCGTCGTGGTGCCCGTGCTCTCCGACGCGGCCACCGAACTGGCCCCCGCGCTGGCCCAGCAGCCGCCGGACCTGGAAGCCGTGCGGCCGTGGCTGGCTGACCTGGTGCGCACCGGCCGCCTCGCGAGCCAGGACGCGGCCCCGGCCCGGCTGAACCTGGATCCCCTGTATCTGCGGGGCGCGCTGCTGGTGGGGCCCGACGGGCGGATATGGGTGGCCGAGCCCAGGGACCTGTGCCCGGAGGACCGTCCGGCCGCGGAGTGCCTGCCGCCCGCGGCCTGGGATGTGGTGCAGCGCGCGCTGCACGGCGAACAGCGCAGCGAGCGCCTGTACACGGGCGATCCGACCCACGGGAACTGGATGGCCGCGCCCGTGCGGGACGAACGCGGCCGCATCCTGGCCGCGCTGGTGCTGTATGTCACCCTGCCCCACGGCCTGGGGGAATGGCTGCGCCTGCTGGCCGAACCCCTGTTGCCCAGCGCGCTGGCCGTGCTGGCCTTCGCGGCCGTCATCGGCACCGTGTTCGGTTACTTCACCGCGCGCGGGCTCACCCGTCGCCTGACCGCGCTGGCCCAGGCCGCGGACGCGTGGAGCCGGGGCGACTTCCGCGCCAGCGTGCACGACCCCGCCCGCGACGAGTTGGGCCAACTGGCCCGCCGTCTGAACCGCATGGCTGAGCAGTTGCACAACCTGCTCCAGGCCCGCCAGGAACTGGCCGCGCTGGAGGAGCGCAACCGCCTGGCCCGGGAACTGCACGACGCGGTCAAGCAGCAAATCTTCGCCGCGGGGATGCAAATCGCCGCGGCCCGCCAGCACCTGGCCCAACAGCCGCGGCAGGCTCAGGCCGCGCTGGAACAGGCCGAGGGCCTGATCCAGCAGGCCCAGCAGGAACTCACCGCGCTGATTCGCGAACTGCGGCCCGCGGCCCTGGAAGGCCGGGGCCTGGTCCCCGCGCTGCGGGAGTATCTGGCCCAATGGGAGGCCCAGACGGGCATCGCGGCCGACCTGCAAGTGCAGGGCCAGCGTCCCCTGCCGCTGGAGGTGGAACAGGCCCTGTTCCGGGTGGCGCAGGAGGCCCTGAGCAATGTAGCCCGCCACAGCGGAGCCCGGCAGGTGGTGGTGCGCCTGACCTGGACGCCCGCCGCGGTGACCCTGGAAGTGCGCGACGACGGCCAGGGCTTCGACCCGACCCGCACGCGGCAGGGCCTGGGGCTGCACAGCATGGCCGAGCGGGTGCAGGCCCTGGGCGGCACTTTGCAGGTGGATAGCGCCCCTGGGGCCGGGACGCGCGTCGTGGCCTCGGTGCCCGTGTGATTTTAGCGACCGTGGGGCCAAGGCCAGCAGTGATTTGTATTGGCTATACGCATTAACGGAGGCCTGAACCATGCACGAGCCCATCACCGTGCTCATCGTGGACGACCACGCGGTGGTGCGTCAGGGCGTGCGCGCCTTCCTGGAAACCCAGCCCGACATCCGGGTGGTGGCCGAGGCCGCCTCGGGCGCGGAGGCCGTGCGTCAGGCCGAGCGCCACGCGCCCGATGTGGTGCTCATGGACCTGGTCATGCCCGGCATGGACGGCGTGGAAGCCACCCGCGCGCTCAAGCGGGTCAGCCCCCGCAGCCAGGTCATCGTGCTGACCTCGTACCACGACGACGAGCACATCTTCCCCGCGATTCGGGCCGGCGCGCTGTCGTACCTGCTCAAGGATGTCGCGCCCGCGGCCCTGGCCGAGGCCGTGCGCCGCGCGGCCCGCG
>JAADEN010000028.1 GCA_013153375.1 Chloroflexota bacterium
GGGCTGGACCTGGGCCCTGGCGGTGCTGGGCCTGCCCCACGACGGTTTTACCGTAGAGCACCTGCGCGGCCGCGGCCGGGCCGCGCCCTGGACCGCCGTGCTGGCCGTCGTTGGCCTGGGCGCGTGGGCCCCCTGGCCGGGGCTGGGCCTGGCCGGCCTGTTCAGCGGGGTGCTCCTGCCGACCTCGTTGCCCTGGTGGGGCTGGGCCGCGTGGGCCCTGGCCTTCGGAAGTCTGACCTGGGCCGCGCGGCGCTGGGCCGAAACCCTGTTCCTGGCCGGCCCCGAGCCACAGCCCAACCTGCCCGAGACCTGGCGTGAGCGCGCCTGGGTCGGGCTGTGGGCGGTGCTCTGGCTGGCCGTGGCGTTTACGCCCGGCTTGTGGTACGCTTGGGCCGTGGCCGCGCGCGGCTGGATTCCCTGAGCCGCCCGGCCCGCGGAACGATATCCCCCGGAGAGGGTGCTATGACCGAGCATGACGAAATCTTGCAACGCCTGCAATGGCTGGATCAGGAACGCCGCAAGGACCGGGCGCTGCTCATGACCCTGCAACAGCGCCTGGTGGAAGTCGAGGGCCGCAACGAGCAACTGGAAAGCCAACTCCAAGAACTGGCCGACGAAGTGGTGCGGGTGGCCGGTATGTTGCAGCGCTTCGACACCCTGGAAGAGGCCCTGACCCAGGTCCGCCAGGCGTCCCGAAAGGATCTGGAAGCCTGGATCGCGGAGTTCAGCCAGCGCCTGGACCAGGTCAAGGACGAACTGCGCACCGGCCTGGCCGAGTTGCAGGCCCGTTTTCACACCATCGACAGCCAACTGGCCCGCATCGCCCCCCTGGAAGAGCAACTGGAGGAGCGGGCCCGGCAAGAGGACGCGCTGCGCCGCCAGGTCGCCCAGGTGCGGGTCCAGGTCGAAGATCTGGAGCGCCGCCTGCACGAGCGCCTGGAGGCCCTGCGCCTGCTGCAAGAGGACCGGGAGCGCACCACCAAACGCCTCATTGACCTCCAGGGCGAGGTCAGCGCGCTGCGCAAGCGCCTGGAGGAGCACGCCACGGCCCACACCCTGTTCCAGGAGAGCCTGCGCAAGTTGGAAAAACACCTGCAGGCCCTGCAGGCCGCGGAGGACGAGCGCCGCCGCGAGCAACGGGAGTTCCTCGAAAGCCTCTCGCGGCGTCAGGCCGACTACGAGCGCACCTGGAAGGAGTGGGAGACCCGCTTCCAGGCCCTGGACGAGGTGCGCGAGCGGGCCGAGAAGCAGGTTCAGACCATGTTCAACCTGGCCCGGGATGTGCGCCAGGCCCAGCAGACTTTCGAAGAGGCTTACGAGCGCCTGGAGCGCCGCATCCACGAGGTGACCGAAATGCAGCGCCTGGCCGAAGAACGCTTCCGCCAGGAATGGATGACCTTCAAGGCCGACGACCAGAAGCGCTGGACCAACTATCTGCTGGCCCAGGAGGAGCAGCAGCGGGAGACCCAGCGCCTGCTCGAAGCCCTGCGCAAAGATCTGGACCAACTGGAGGCCCGCGCCGCGACCCTGAGCGACCAACTGGAACTGACCGACGACCTGATCGCGCAGCGGCTGCGCGGGTTGCTCACCCTGGTGCGTGACTGGATGGAAGAATACGAACGCCGCACCGCGGCCTTTCGGCCCGCGGCGCCGCCGGAGGAGACGCCATGAGCGAGCACGATCCCCTGGCCTGGGCGCGCGCGGAACTGGCCGCCGCGTACGCGGACCGCCGCCGCGGCAACGAAGGCCGGGCCCGGGTGCGCGCCCGCCGCATCGCGGGCGCGCTGGCCGCGGAATACCTGCGCCGCCAGGGCCTGCCCAACCCCCACGGCCAGAACGCGCTGCGCATCTTGCAGGACCTGTGGAAGCGCCCCGAACTCTCGGGGCCGACCCGCCGGGCCCTGACGCACTTGCTCATGAAGGTGGACACCAACTTTCGGCTGCCGCCCGGCGTGGATCTGCTGCACGATGTGCAGGTGCTGGCCCGTGAACTCCTGGGCGCGGACCTGACCCCTGCCGAGTCGGAGACTTCCCCATGAAGCGCGCGGTGCTCATCGCCCTGGCCGCGCTGCTGGGCGCGGCCGCGGTGTTCGCGCCTTACAGCGGCCCGGCCGCGAGCGGACTGCGTTGGTTTGGTTATACGCTCCTGGCCTGGGCCACCACCTGGCCGGCGCGGCGCTTCACCTGGGGCCGCGCGCTGGTGGCCGTGGGCCTGGTCTGGGCCTTGCGGGCCTGGAGCCTGCACAACCCTCCCGCCGCGGCCGCGGAAGCCTGGTGGGCCCTGCTGGCCGCGCTCGTCGGGCCCGTGCTGGCCTACTTCACCACGCCCCGGGGCTACGATCCCCACTTCGATTTGGTGGTGCCCTGGGTGTACGGCCACCTGGCCCGCCGCACCCACGGCGCGCGGCCCCAAACCCTGCTGCGCTTCGCCGCGGTGGAGGCGCACCACCGCGTCCTGGATGTGGGCGGCGGCGCGGGCCGCACCGCGCGCCACATGGAGCACGCCCGGCAGGTGGTGGTGCTCGACCCCTCGCCCTTCATGCTGGCCGAGGCTCGCAAACGCCCGCGGCTGCATCCGGTGCAGGGCTTTGCCGAACGGCTGCCCTTCCCGGCCGCGACCTTCGACCGGGTCATCATCGTGGACGCGCTGCACCATATGCGCGGGCAGGAAGACGCGCTGCGCGAAGCCTGGCGCGTGCTGGCCCCGCGCGGACGCCTGATCCTCGAGGAACCCAACCCCGCCCACCCCGTGGGGCGGGCCATCGCCCTGGGCGAGCGTCTGCTGGGCATGCCCAGCCGTTTTCAGACCCCCGAGGCCCTGGCAGCCCAATTCCCCCAGGCTCGGGTGCAGGTGGAAAAGGACGCCTGGCGGGCCTGGGTGGTGGTGGAGAAGCCATGAACCGCGAGCCGCGCTTGCTCCGGCCCTCGTTCCCATTCCTCCGCTCTTCCCGGGGGCTCACGACGGAGCGCCTTGCAACTTTTCAGGCCCCAGTGGGTTGTCATTTATGCCCGGCTCCGGTGCAGGAGGGCGCGCCGTGAAGGAACTGCCCGACGAGCAAATCCTGGCCCGAGCCATTCAGGGCGACCGCGAAGCCTTCGGCGAACTCTATCGCCGTTATGTGCAACGCATTTACAACTACATCTATTATCGTGTGGGCAACCCCCACGACGCGGAGGATCTGACCGCCCGGGTGTTCTATCGGGTGCTGCGCAACATCCACCGTTACGAAGACCGGGGACTCCCCTTTTCGGCCTACCTGTACCGCATTGCGCACAATGTGGTGGCCAACTGGCACCGTGACAACCAACGGCGGGCCGAAATTCCCCTGGACGCCCTGTGGTCGCTGCAAGACGACAGCCCCGCGCCCGAGGTCACCCTGCTGCGCAACGAGGAGTACGAGCGGCTGCTGACCGTGATTCGGCGTCTGCCCCCCGACCGGCAGCAACTGCTGATCCTCAAATTCGTCGAGCGGCTGTCCAACGCGGAGATCGGCCAAATCATGGGCCGCACCGAAGGCGCCATCAAGAGCCTCTACCACCGCACCCTGCTGGCCCTGCGCCGCGAACTGGAGCGCCTGGAGCGCGAAGAACGCCGGGGGCGGCGTAGCGAGGAGAACGGCTCATGACCTTCCACATCGCCATGGACAGCGTGGGCGACATCCCCGCGGCGTGGGCCCAGGAGTATGGCGTGCACATTCTGCCGGTGAACATCATCCTCGGCCAACGCACCTACCGCGACGACCAGGATCTGGACGCGGCCACGCTGGTGCGCCTGGTGCGCGCGACGGGGCAATATCCCCGCACTTCGCAGCCCTCGCTGGGCCAATATCTGGCCTTCTATCGGGGGATCGCCCGTCCGGGCGAGGCCGTGCTGTCCATCCATGTCAGCCAGCACCTCTCGGGCACCTACGCGGGCGCGGTGGCCGCAGCCCGGGAGTTGGCGGCCGAGGGCCTGCGGGTGGTGCCCTTCGACTCCCAAAGCGGGTCGTTGGGGATGGGCTTTCTGGCCCGCGCCGCAGGCCAGGCCCGCGCCCAGGGGCTGGACCTGGACGCCGCGCTGGCGCGCCTGCGCGCGCTGCGGGAGCGCATCGCGGTGGTGCTCGCGCTGGGCAGTCTGGAGTTCATCCGTCAGAGCGGCCGGGTGAGCACGCTGACCGCCGCGCTGGCTTCGCTGTTGCGCCTGTACCCCGTGCTGACGCTGGACCGGGGCCGCCTGGTCGTGGTCGCCAAGGCGCGCTCCATGCGGCGGGCCCTGGACGCCACCGTGCGCTTCGTCCGCCAGCGCTTTGGCGAACGCCCGCTGCACCTGGCCGTGATGCACGCACTGGCCCCCGAACGGGCCCAACGCCTGCGGGAACGGGCTCAGGCGCACCTGCACATCCACGAGTTGGTGCAGGGCGGCATCTCGGCCGCGCTGACCGCGCACCTGGGCCCCGGCACCGTGGGCCTGGTGGCCTACCCCGCGACCCCGAACTCGTGAGGAGGAGAAAGCGTCTCATGCCCCGAGAGCGTAGCGCTCCCCGCGACGATCTGGCCGAACTGGAAGACTGGCTGGCCTCGGGCCTGGTGCCCGTGGAAGCCGACGACGCGTTCGTCGAGACCGTGCACCGCCGCCTGGCCGTGCAAGATCCCCGGCCCATGGAGATCGCCTGGCACCCGCCCACGGCCCGGCAATACATCCTCTTCACCCTGGCCGCGGTGGGCGGCTCACTGCTCACCCTGGGCCTGGCGGTGCTCCTGTGGCTCTATCGCCGCAGCGTGGCCCGATCCCAAGCGTGACCCATGCCCCGCCTGACCTTTCAGCCCTCCGACCCCCACGCCAACTGGCAGCGCCTGCCGGACGCGCTGCCCGCGCCCACCTGGGCCTTGCTGCAGGCCATCGTCGCGCGGGCCGCGGCCCGGGGCTGGCCCCTCTACCTGGTGGGCGGCTTCGTGCGCGATTGGCTTCTGGGCCGCCCCAGCCTGGATCTGGACCTGGTGACCGAGGCCCACGCGCCCACGCTGGCCCGCGAGGTGGCCGCGGCCCTGGGCGGCCGCGTGGTGGAGCATCGGGCCTTCCTCACGGCCAAGTGGTGGCTGCCCGAGCCCGCGGCCCTCGCGGCCCGGCTGGGCCTGCCCCAG
>JAADEN010000173.1 GCA_013153375.1 Chloroflexota bacterium
CAAGTTCTACATTTTTCGCGTGCGCCCGCCTCGTGGCGGCTTGACGCGGCCCCGGGCTTTTGGTAGAATGCAGGGCGCGAGTGCCCCCATCGTCTAGGGGTTAGGACACGGGCCTTTCAAGCCCGCGGCCGGGGTTCGAATCCCCGTGGGGGCATAGGCGACCGTCTCGCCATGACGGTCGCCTTTTCTTTGACCGTTCCCACCAGCCCCGGAGGTGTGCTATGACCAAGGCCCAACGACGGCGCATTGCCATCCTCACCGGCGGCGGCGACGCGCCGGGGCTCAACGCGGCCATCCGTGCCGTGGTGCGCCACGCGGTGTTCACTTTGGGCTGGGAAGTCCTGGGCGTGCGCAACGGCTACAACGGATTTCTCGAGCCCGACGGCGTCTTCCCTTTGACCCTGGACATGGTGCGGGGGATTTTGCCTTTGGGCGGCACCATTTTGGGCGCGGCCAACCGCGGCAACCCCTTTGCCCAGGAGATGGAGATCGACGGCCGCAAGGTCACGGTGGATGTCTCCGACGACATCGTGGCCCGCATCCACGAACTGCAACTGGACGCGGTCATCGTCACCGGCGGCGACGGCACCCTGGGCGCGGCGCTGGACCTGTACCGCAAAGGCGCGCCCATCGTCGGCATCCCCAAGACCATCGACAACGATGTGCCCGGCACCGACTTCACCATCGGCTTCGACACCGCGGTCAGCGTGGCCGCGGAGGCCCTGGACCGGCTGCACACCACCGCGGAGTCGCACCACCGGGTCATGGTGGTGGAACTCATGGGCCGCGACGCGGGCTTCATCGCCCTGCACGCGGGCGTCGCGGGCGGGGCGGACATCATCCTGCTGCCCGAAATCCCCTTCCATTACGAAGTGCTGGCGGCCAAGGTGTTGGGCCGCATCCGCCGCGGGCGCATGTTCAGCATCGTGGCCGTGGCCGAGGGCGCGTACCCCGAGGGTGGGCAGAAGGTGTATCGCCAGCCCGGCGAAGGGCTGGTCGAGGCCCGTTTGGGCGGCATCTCGCTGCAGGTGGCCGACTACATCGCCCAGGCCACGGGCACCGAAACCCGGGCCTTGATTTTGGGACACTTACAGCGGGGCGGCACGCCCACCGCGCGCGATCGGGTGCTGGCCACCCTCTTCGGCGCGGAGGCGGTGCGCCTGGTGGCGCAGGATCGTCTGGGCCACATGGTCGCGCTGCGGGGCACCCGGGTCGAAGCCCTGCCCCTGGCCGAGATGCTGGCCCAGCGCCCCAAGCGGGTCCAACCCGACGACGATGTGCTGCTGGCCGCGCGCGCCATCGGCACGGTCTTCGGCGACGAAATTGACCGCCTGCGCTCCGCAGGAGAGGCAGGCCTTTGAGGAGCAGCCATGCCCAAGGTGAACACCATCCAACAGGTTTTCGATTTGCTACCCCGCTACTTTCGCCCCGAAAAAGCCCGGGATGTGCGGGCCGTGGTGCAGTTTCACATCCCTGGCGCGGGGGGCGGCGATTGGATCGTGCGGGTGGATCAGGGGCGTTTGAGCGTGGAGCCGGGCGTGAGCCCCACCCCGGCGGACCTGACCGTCACCGTGTCGGCCGAGAACTACTGGGCCTTGCTGCGGGGCGAGATGGATCCCCTGGCGGCCTACATGCGGGGCCGCCTGCGCATCGAGGGTGACCTCAAACTGGCGTATCGCCTGCAGGACTTGTTCCGCATGCCCGATGAAAGTGTGGCATAATAGCGCCGCTGCCTTGGGCCAGCGGCCATCCTGAAACACAGAGGACGGGGTATGAAACGCATTACCGTGGTGGGTACCGGCTATGTGGGTTTGGTCACCGCGGCCGGTTTTGCGGATTTGGGCAACCGGGTCGTCGCCCTGGACATTGACGAAGCGAAGATCGCGCAATTGCGGCGCGGCGACATGCCCATTTACGAGCCCGGCCTGGCCGAGATGGTGGAACGCAATGTCAAGGCCGGCCGGTTGTCGTTCACCACATCGTACGCGGAGGCGATTCCGGGCGCGGAGTTCGTGTTCATCGCGGTGGGCACGCCCCAGGCGGTCAACGGCGAGGCCGACCTGCGCTATGTCGAGGCCGCGGCCCGCTCGGTGGCCGAACACATGACCGCGCCCCTCATCATCGTCAACAAGTCTACTGTGCCTGTGGGCACGGGCGACTGGGTGGCCGAAATCGTCCGCCGCCACCAAAAGGAGCCCATCCCCTTCTCGGTGGTGTCGTGCCCCGAATTTTTGCGCGAGGGCTCGGCGTTGTACGACTTCATGAACCCGCACCGGGTGGTGCTGGGGTCGCTGGATCCCGAAGCCGCGGAGAAGGTGGCCCAGTTGCATCTGCCTTTGCGCGCGCCCATCCTCATCACCGACCTGCGCACCGCGGAGATGATCAAGTACGCGTCCAACGCGTTCCTGGCCACCAAAATCTCGTTCATCAACGAAATCGCCAACATTTGCGAGGCCCTGGGCGCGGATGTGAAGGAAGTGGCCCGGGGCATGGGGTACGATCCCCGCATCGGGCCGCTGTTTTTGGAGGCCGGGCTGGGCTTTGGCGGCTCGTGCTTCCCCAAGGATGTGCAGGCCCTGGCCCGCATGGCCGAGGACATGGGCCGGCACCCGCAGTTGTTGCACGCGGTGCTGGACATCAACGCGGATCGGCGTCGCATGGCCGTGGAGCGGGTCGCGGAACTGCTGGGCGGCGACCTGACGGGCAAGGTGGTGGGTCTGCTGGGTCTGGCCTTCAAGCCCAACACCGACGACATGCGCGAGGCGCCGTCCATCGACATCGCGCGCGGCCTGCTGGAACGGGGCGCGCGGGTGCGGGCCTACGACCCCATCGCCATGGACAACGCGCGGCGCATCCTGCCCGAGGTGGAGATGATGCCCGACCCTTACACCCTGGCCCAGGGCGCGGACGCGCTGATGGTGATCACCGAATGGAACGAGTTCAAGCAGTTGGACCTGGAGCGCATCCGGGACGCGATGCGGCAGCCGGTGCTGTTCGACGGGCGCAACATCTACGACCCGGCCCGCATGGCCGAACTGGGCTTCGTGTACCGGGGCGTGGGGCGGGGGCATCCGCTGCCCGAGGCCGTGCGCAACGGCGCGCCGCCTCCGGGCTCCAACATGGCCCACCCTTGAGCGCAACCGCTGACGACTGCCGACCGACGACTACCGACTGACGACCGAACCATGCGTATCTATCTGGACACCCTGGGCTGCCGGCTGAATCAGGCCGAAATCGAGCGGCTGGCCCGCTATTTTCGGGCCGCGGGACACGAGATTGTGGCCGCGCCCGAGGATGCGGACCTGGCCGTGCTCAACACCTGCGCGGTGACCCAAAAGGCCGTGGCTGATAGCCGGCAACGGGCCCGCCAACTGGCCCGGGCCGGCGCGGGCGCGCTGGCCCTCACGGGCTGCTGGGTTTCGCTGGAGCCCGACGCCGCGGCCCAACTGCCCCGGGTGCGCTGGGTGGTGCCTAACCCCGCGAAGGACGCGCTGGTCGCGCAGGTGTTAGGTCTGCCCCTGGAGGCCTTCGACCTGGAGCCCGTGGCCCGAGAGCCCCTGCCCGGACTGCGCATGCGCACGCGCGCCTTCGTCAAGGTGCAGGACGGTTGCGACAACCGCTGCACTTTCTGCATCACCACCGTGGTCCGGGGGCCGGGCCGCAGCCGCTCGGTGGAGGAGGTGCTGGACGATGTGCGGGCCGCGCTGCGGGGCGGCGCGCAGGAGATCGTGCTCACCGGTGTGCACCTGGGCTCGTGGGGCCACGACCTGACCCCGCGGCGGCACCTGCGCCACCTGGTGGCCGAACTGCTGGAACGGCTGGACATCCCCCGGCTGCGGCTGTCGTCGCTGGAGCCGTGGGACCTGGACGCGGCCTTCTTCGACTTGTGGCAGGATGCCCGCCTGGCGCGGCATTTGCACCTGCCCTTGCAATCGGGCAGCGCGTCCACCCTGCGCCGCATGGCCCGCAAGACCACGCCGCAGGGCTTTCGGGCTTTGGTAGAGGCCGCACGTGAGCGCATCCCCGAGGTAGCCATCACCACCGATATCATCGTCGGCTTCCCCGGCGAGACCGAGGCCGAGTTCGCCGAAAGCCTGGCTTTCGTGGAAAGCCTGGGCCTGGCCGGAGGGCATGTGTTCACCTACTCCGAGCGGCCGGGCACCGCGGCGGCCCGCATGCCCGGGCAGGTGCCGCATCGGGTGCGCAAGGAACGCAACGCGCGCATGCGCGCGGTGCTGGACGCGGCCGCGGCCCGCTACCGATCCCGCTTCGTGGGCCGCACCCTGACGGTGCTGTGGGAGCGGGCCACGCGGCTGGACGGGCAGGGCTGGCTGGTGCAGGGCCTGAGCGACAATTATCTGCGGGTGCGGGCCCGGGTGGCCCAAAACCTGTGGAACCGCCTGACGCCCGTGCGCATCGTCCGGGTGGCCGAGGACGGCGCGCTGGAGGGCGAGGTGGTCGCGGTGCACGGCGCGAGCGCGGCGCAGCCCGGCCCGAGCGGAGCGGTTCCCCCGGTTCTTATCAAAAGTTAACCCTATGGCCTTGGGTCCTGGCGCGATTGTGCTACAATGAGAGCGCGACCGGGGTCGCATGTCGAAAGTGAGGCATTCGATGAGCGAAGTCGTAGGGGCTACGGCGTCGGGCCTTGAACTTTTGGAGCGTCACGCCGCGGCGATCGAGAATCTGTGCCGGCAGTATGGCGTGCGTTCGTTGCGGGTGTTCGGTTCCGCGGTTCAGGGCACGGCCCGACCAGACAGCGATTTGGACCTGCTGGTGACTTTCGCCCGCCCGACCAGTTTGCTGGGGCTGGTGCGCTTGGAGCGGGAATTGAGCGCTTTGCTGGGTGTGGATGTGGATCTGGTCACCGAGCGGGCGTTGAGCCCTTATTTGCGGGCCTCAATTCTCGAAGAGGCACGGGCGGTTTATGAGCAGGCGTGAAGATTGGCTTTACCTGCAACACATTTTGGACGCCATTATTCGCATTGAGCGTTATTTGGCAGATACTACAGAACAGCATTTTTATGTCAATGAATTGCTGCAGGATGGCGTAATTCGGCAATTGGAGATCATCGGCGAAGCCGCGCGTCGCATA
>JAADEN010000140.1 GCA_013153375.1 Chloroflexota bacterium
CGGCCACGGCTTCGCCCTCGACCTCGGCCAGCAGCCCCTCGCCCAGGCCCGCGGCTGGCGCTACAGCCCCGAGCAGGTGCAGTTCCCCAACACCGTGTGGGTGGACCTGACGCCGGACGAGGACGCGCTGCTGGCCCGCATGAAGCAGAAGACCCGCTACAACATCCGCCTGGCCATGCGGCGGGGCGTGACCGTGCGCGCCGCGACCACCGAGGCCGACTGGGAGACGCTGTACGCCATGTACGCGGAGACCGCGCGCCGCGACGGTTTCGTCATCCGCCCGCGGGAGTACTACCGGCGGGTGTGGCACGCGTTCACAGCCGCGGGCCTGGGCGAGGGGCTGCTGGCCGAGGTCGAGGGCGAAGCCGTGGCCGGCGCGTTCGTGCCCCGTTTCGCGGGCCGGGCGTGGTACTTCCACGGCATGTCGCGGCCCGTGCACCGCAACCGCATGCCCACTTATCTCGTCCAGTGGGAAGCCATGCGGCGGGCCAGGGCCGCGGGGTGCCGGGTGTACGACATGTGGGGCGCGCCCACCCGCTGGCAGGAGGACGACCCGCTGTGGGGCGTGTGGCGCTTCAAGCGCGGCTTTGGCGGCCAGGTGGTGCGCACCCTGGCCGCGTGGGACTACGCGCCCCGGCCCTGGCTGTACCGGCTGTACGCCTGGGCCCGGCGACGCGGCCCGCGCTGAGCGGGCCGGAAAAACGCCCAAGTCGCGAGTTGGTATAATCCCTGCATCTTGGACGCTACGCAGCAGCGCCCGCCCAAGGAGCAGATCCCCATGAGCCTCAAAAACGACGCCTGGATCCGGCGCATGGCCCGCGAGCACGGCATGATCGAACCCTTCGTCGAGGGGCAGGTGCGCTCGGGGGTCATTTCGTATGGCCTCTCCTCCTACGGCTACGACATCCGGGTCGCGGACGAGTTCAAGATCTTCACCAATGTGCACTCCGCGATCGTGGATCCCAAGCATTTCGACCCCAAATCCATGGTGGACTTCAAGGGCGAGGTGTGCATCATCCCGCCCAACTCTTTCGTGCTGGCCCGCTCGGTGGAGTACATTCGGGTGCCCCGGGATGTGCTGGTGATTTGCATCGGCAAGAGCACCTACGCCCGCTGCGGCATCATCGTCAATGTCACGCCGCTGGAACCCGAATGGGAGGGCTACATCACCATCGAAATTTCGAATACCACGCCTTTGCCCGCTAAGATTTACGCCAACGAGGGCATCGCGCAACTGGTGTTCTTGCAGGCCGACGAGCCCTGCGAAGTCTCGTACGCGGACAAGAAAGGCAAGTACCAGCGCCAGCAGGGCATCGTGCTGCCCAAAGTCGATCCTTCCTCCGAGTCCGAATAAGGGCGGAGCCTGAGCATGTCCCGCGCCACGCCTCCGGCCCGGCGCGCGTTCCCGTATGCCGCGGTGCTTACGGTGGCGCTGGGTCACTTCGTGCACGACACTTTCACCGCCTTCTTCGCGCCCCTGCTGCCCCTGCTGCGGGAGCGGCTGAACTTGAGTTTGGGCCTGGCCGGCAGTCTGACCTTCTTCTTGCAAGCGCCCTCGCTGTTCAACCCCGTCATCGGCTTCTGGGCCGACCGAACCCGCTGGATGCGCTGGTTCGTGGTGCTGGCCCCCGGGCTCACGGCCACGGGCATGACCTTGCTGGGGTGGACCTCGGACTACGCGGCCCTGGCCGTGTTGCTGCTGGCCGTGGGCGTCAGCGTGGCCATGTTCCACGCGCCCGCGCCCGCGCTGGTGGCCCGCCTGGCCGAGCCCTACACGGGCCGCGGCATGAGCATCTTCATGGCCGCGGGCGAACTGGGCCGCGCGGTGGGGCCCGTGCTCGCGGTGAGCGCGGCGGCCTGGTGGGGCCTGCCCGGTTTGCCCCGCCTGGCCGCGCTGGGCTGGCTGGCCTCCGCGGTGCTCTTCTGGCGTCTGGCTCGGGTCGAACCGTTGCCCCGCGACCGCCGCTGGAACGACGCCGCGCTGCACGCCTGGCTGCGGCGCTGGGCCCCGCCCCTGGCCGTGCTCATCCTGGGGCGGGCCTTCATGGTCGGCGCGCTCAATGTCTTCCTGCCCACCTTCTTGCACGCCCAGGGCCGCTCGGTGCAGGCCGCAGGCTGGATCACCGGCGCGTACGAGGCCGCGGGGGTGCTGGGCGCGTTGACCAGCGGCACCCTCAGCGACTTCCTGGGCCGCAAACGCACCCTGGTGCTGGTGCAAACCCTGGCCGTGGCCTTCCTGTGGGCCTTCGTAGCCACCCCCGATCCCTGGCGCGTGGCCTGGCTGCTGCCCCTGGGCTTCACCGCGCTGGCCGCGCAGCCCATCATGCTGGCCCTGGTGCAGGACCACGCCCACCAGGCCCGGGCCACGGCCAACGGCGTGTACCTGGCCCTGAGTTTCGCGCTGCGTCCCATCGCGGTGACCCTGAGCGGCATGATCGGCGACGCCTGGGGCTTGAAGGGCGCGTTCGCGCTGGGCGGCGGGTTGGCCCTGCTGAGCCTGCTGGCCCTGCGCAAGTTGCCGGGGGACACCCTCCGGGCGGGCCGGGCGGGTTGACAAAGGGCCACCTCCCGCCTACCATGAAAGTGCGCGCGTCGAGCCCAGGAGGTGCCATGCCCGAGCCTCGCCATGTGTACGACCTGACCCTTCCCGACTGGGAGGCCTGGGTGCAGGCCCAGAGCCAGCCCGCGTATCGGGCGCGGCAAATCTGGGAGGGGCTGTACCGCCACCTGTGGGCCCGGCCCGAAGATTTTTCCACCCTGCCCAAGAGCCTGCGGGCCGCGCTGGCGCGGGAATTCGTCTTCCAACGCCTCACGCCCGAGCAAGAACAGGTCTCCCAAGACGGCGAAACCCACAAGACGCTGTTCCGCCTGCCCGACGGGCCCGTGGTCGAGACGGTGCGGATGCGCTACATCCGCCGCCGCACCCTGTGCATCTCGACCCAGTCGGGCTGCGCGATGGGCTGCGTGTTTTGCGCCACGGGCCAACTGGGCCTGCTGCGCCACCTGAGCCCGGGCGAAATCGTGGAGCAGGTGCTGTATTACGCCCGCTGGCTGCGCGGCCAGGGCGAGCGGGTGACCCACATCGTGGTCATGGGCATGGGCGAGCCCTTCCACAACTACGACGCCACCCTGCAGGCCCTGGACACCCTCAACCACCCCGCGGGGTTCAACCTGGGCGCGCGGCGGGTGACCATCTCCACCGTGGGCCTGGTGCCCCGCATCCGGCAGTTCGCGCGCGAGGGCCGGCAGTACAACCTGGCCGTGTCGCTGCACGCGGCCGACGACGAACTGCGGCAACGGCTCATCCCCGTGGCGCGGCGCTGGCCCCTGGCCGACCTCATGGACGCGGTGCGGGACTACATCGCCCGCACCCACCGCCGGGTGACCTTCGAGTGGGCCCTGATTCGCGATGTGAACGACACCCCCGACCAGGCCCGCAAACTGGCCCGCCTGCTGCGCGGGATGCTGGCCCATGTCAACCTCATCCCCCTGAACCCCACGCCGGGCTACGAAGGTCGGGCCAGCCCGCGGGAGCGGGCGCGCGCGTTCTGCGCGGTGCTGGAAGAGGCCGGCGTGCCGTGCACCGTGCGCCTGCGGCGGGGCATCGACATCCAGGCCGGATGCGGCCAACTCGCGGGCCAGGCCCTGGGCCCCCGGCCGCGCTTTTTGGTGGGCAGCCGCTGGGAGAACTGAACCGCGCCGCGGCCCACGCTCGAGACGCTGACAAGCGCAGTCCGTATTCCCTTCCCCCAAGGAGGTGCCGTATGGCTCCGAAGAAGATCTTGCTCATCGCCGGAGATTACGCCGAAGATTACGAGACCATGGTCCCCTTCCAAATGCTGCAGATGGTCGGGCACACGGTGCACGCGGTCTGCCCCGACAAGAAGGCCGGCGACCGGGTCATCACCGCGGTGCACGACTTCGAGGGCGAGCAGACCTACAGCGAAAAGCGCGGGCATTACTTCACCCTGAACTACGACTTCGACAAAGTGGACCCCGAGGCGTACGACGCGCTGGTCATCCCCGGCGGGCGGGCGCCCGAATATCTGCGCCTCAACCCGCGCGTGGTGGAGATCGTGCGCCACTTCGTCGAGGCGGGCAAGCCCATCGCGGCCATCTGCCACGGCGGGCAGTTGCTGGCCGCGGTGGACGGCGCGCTGCAAGGCAAGCGGATGACCGCGTACCCCGCGGTGTTCAACGAGATGCGCCTGGCCGGCGCGGAAATCGTGCCGCCCAACGCCACTTTCAGCAACGCGGTGGTGGACGGCAATCTGGTGACCGCGCCCGCGTGGCCCGCGCATCCGGCCTGGATGGCGGCCTTCTTGCAGGTCCTGGGCACCCGCATCGAGCCCTGAACCGGGCCGACAGTCCCCCGCGGCGGCCAGCCTCTGAGGCGCGCCGCGGGGCCATCTTGGGAGGACTTGAGGTGAGGGGGCCCGCGGGGCCGCGCCGCGGGACGCGGGCCTCCCTCCCGAGCCCCACGCGCGTCTGTAGTACACTTACGCGCGGAGGTCTGGCATGCATGGCCGCAGGGTGTTCATCCAACTCATCATCGGGCTGGCAGGGCTGGGGGCGCTGCTCGGCGGCTCGCCCCGCGCCCAGGTCCGGGCCGCGGCGCAGGCCGAAGTGCAGGCCTGCGTGGACGCGGCCTACGAACTCATCGGCCTGGTCAACGGCGTGCGCACGGGGGCCGGCCAGCCCGCGTTCGAGATCAACGGCACCCTCATGGCCGTGGCCCAGGCCCACAGCGAATATCAGGCCCGCATCGGCCAGGGCACCCACACCGGACCGGGCGGCTCGCGGCCCGCAGATCGGGTCAAAGCCGCGGGCTACGGCGGCGGACGCCCGGTGTATGTGTCGGAGAACATCGCCTGGGGCTACCGGCTCACGCCCCAGGGCGCGCTCGAGATGTGGATTCCCTCGCCGCCCCACTACCGCACCATGACCGGCCCCCTCTACCACGAGGTCGGCGCGGGCTGCGCCCGCAACGGCGACCGGGTGTACTACACCCTGGTCGCGGCCGGCGTCGCCGGGCAGGGGCCCGCGCCCACCGCGCGGCCCTCGGCCGTGGGGCCCACCGCGACCCCGCC
>JAADEN010000085.1 GCA_013153375.1 Chloroflexota bacterium
GCTCCCGCCAGGCCGTGCTGGAGACCCTGCGCCAGGCCGCGGAGGTGCTCAAGGCCGCCCGCCCCACCGCGGTGAACCTGGCCTGGGCCGTGGACCGGGTGCTGGCCGCGGCCGAAGCCGCCGCGGGCGGCGCGGACGACCTGCGGGACGCGGTGCTGGCCGAGGCCCAGCGCATCGCGGACGAGGATGTGGCCCTCAACAAACGCATGGCCGAGTACGGCGCGACCCTCATCCAGGACGGCGACACCATCATCCACCACTGCAACACGGGCGCGCTGGCCACCGTGGACTGGGGCACCGCGCTGGGCGTCATCCGCATGGCCCACGAGCAGGGCAAGCGCATCCATGTGCTGGTGGACGAAACCCGCCCCCGGCTGCAGGGCGCGCGGCTCACCGCCTGGGAACTGGAGCAGTACGGCATCCCCTACGACATCATCACCGACAACGCGGCCGGCTTCTTCCTCAGCCGCGGGGAGGTGCAAAAGGTGTTCGTGGGCGCGGACCGGGTGGCCGCCAACGGCGATGTGGCCAACAAGATCGGCACCTACATGCTGGCCCTGGCCGCGCACGACAACGGCGTGCCCTTCTACCCCGTGGTGCCCACCTCGACCTTCGACCTCAGCCTGGCGCACGGCGCGCTCATCCCCATCGAGATGCGCGACCCCGCGGAGGTGCTGGACATCCAGTATCGGGGCCGTCCGGCCACGCCCGCGGGCGCGTCGGCCCGCAACCCGGCCTTCGATGTCACGCCCCATCGCCTGATCACGGCCATCGTCACCGACCGGGGCATCATCCACCCGCCCTTCGACCTGAACATCGCTCGGCTCATCGGCCCGGCCTGACCGCCCACCCCGGGGAGGGAGTCTCATGGCGCGCGTGGTGATTTCCGGCTCGGTGGCCTTCGACTTCCTGATGCGCTTTCCGGGCGACTTCCACGACTTTCTGCCCCGCAAGCACGACGAGCCCTTCGCGCTCTCCTTCTTGGTGGACGGCATGGTGCGGCGGCGGGGCGGCACTGCGCCCAACATCGCCTACACTCTGGCCCTGCTCGGAGAGCGTCCCCAAGTGCTGGCCGCGGTGGGCGAAGATTTCCGCGAGTATCGCGACTGGCTCGAGGCCCACGGCGTGGACACCTCGGCCATTCAGGTCGTCCCCGGCGAGCACACCGCGGCCTTCTTCGGCGTGACCGACCTGCGCCAATCGCAACTGGGCATGTTCTACCCCGGCGCGATGACCCACGCCCGGGATTTGTCGTTGTTCGACCTGCCCCAGCGCCCCGATGTGGTGGTCGTCTCGCCCGAAGACCCCGAGACCATGCGCAAGCGGGTGCGCGAGGCCAAGGCCATGGGCGTGGACTTTTGCTACGACCCCGGCCAACAGGTGGTGCGCCTCTCGGGCGACGACCTGCGGGAAGGCATCCAGGGCGCGCGGGCCGTGTGTTTCAACGAGTTCGAGTACGGCATCGTGCGGCAGAAGACGGGCTGGGATGTGGACGAGATGCGCCGCCGGGCCCGCATCGTGGTCATCACCAAAGGCGAGTTGGGCTCCCACATCTACACCGCGAGCGAGACCTTTCAGGTGCCCATCGCGCCCATCCGCCACATGGCCGACCCCACGGGCGCGGGCGACGCGTACCGGGGCGGGTTCATCAAGGGCATGTTGCTGGGGTTGAACCCCGGCCAGGCGGGGCGCATGGGCGCGCTGGCGGCCTCGTTCTGCGTCGAGGCCCGCGGGCCGCAGAGCCACACCTTCACCTGGGAAACCTTCACCGCCCGCTATCAAGAAGCCTTTGGCGAGCCGTTTCCGGCTTGAAACGATTCCTTTCCACCCCTCTCTCAAGGAGCCTTCTCATGAAGTTCCATGTCAAAGACCTCAACCTGGCCGACGACGGCAAACTGCGCATCGAATGGGCCGACCGCGACATGCCCGTGCTGCGCATGATTCGCGAACGCTTCGAGCGCGAGAAGCCCCTGGCCGGAAAGCGCATCGCCGCGTGCCTGCATGTGACCACCGAGACCGCGAACCTGATGCGCACCCTCAAGGCCGGCGGCGCGGAGGTGGTGCTCACCGCGTCCAACCCCCTCTCGACCCAGGACGATGTCGCGGCCGCGCTGGTCAAGCACTACGACATCCCCGTGTTCGCCATCAAGGGCGAGGACACCGAGACCTACTACCAGCACCTGCGGGCCGCGCTGGACTTCGCGCCCCACATCACCATGGACGACGGCGCGGACCTGGTGAGCACGCTGCACAAGGAGCGCCGCGACCTGCTGCCCAACATCATCGGCGGCACCGAGGAGACCACCACCGGCGTCATCCGCCTGCGGGCCATGGCCGAGGACGGCGCGCTGGCCTACCCCATCATCGCGGTCAACGACGCGCTCACCAAGCACCTGTTCGACAACCGCTACGGCACCGGCCAGTCCACCATCGACGGCCTGCTGCGGGCCACCAACATCCTGCTCGCGGGCCGCACCGTGGTGGTGGCCGGCTACGGCTGGTGCGGCCGGGGCGTGGCCATGCGGGCCGCGGGCATGGGCGCGCAGGTCATCGTCACCGAGGTGGATCCCCTCAAGGCCCTGGAGGCCGCGATGGACGGCTATCGGGTCATGCCCATGCTCGAGGCCGCGCGCGAGGGCGATGTGTTCATCACCGTCACCGGCGACCTGCATGTCATCGACCGCCCGCACTTCGAGGTCATGAAGGACGGCGCGATGGTGGGCAACGCGGGCCACTTCAATGTGGAAATCAACATCCCCGCGCTGGAAGAGATGGCCGTGAGCAAGCGGCGGGTGCGGCCCTTCGTGGACGAATACATCCTGGCCGACGGGCGGCGCATCTACCTGCTGGCCGAGGGGCGCTTGCTCAACCTGGCCGCGGCCGAGGGACATCCGGCCAGCGTGATGGACATGTCCTTCGCCAACCAGGCCCTGAGCGCGGAATATCTGGTGCAGCACGGCGCGGAACTGGAGCCGCAGGTGTATCCCGTGCCCCGGGAAATCGACCTGAACATCGCCCGGCTCAAGTTGGACGCCATGGATGTGCGCATCGACACCCTGACCGAAGAGCAAGAGCGCTACCTGCACTCGTGGGAAGAGGGTACCTGACCCAGCGCGTTTTCCGCCCCGTCTTTCGCTTGGGGGATGAAAGATCCGAACGGGCCGGGCCCGAAATTCAAGGGCCCGCGCCCAGGTGCCCCCCAGGCCGGGGATTGCCCCGGGCCTGGGCCGCGAGGTCCAGCAGCCAGCGCGCGGCGCGCGTCATGCTCTCGGCCCAGGTGGGCAACTGCTCGTAGCGCGCCCGCGCGGCCACGGCCTGAGCCGCCAGACGGTCGCGATCCTGAGCCCAGGTCGCCAGGTGCCGAGCGATGGCCGCCGCGTCGTCGGGATCCACCAGCACGCCCGCGCGACCGGCCGCGAGGACCTCATGGGCCGCGCCCGCGCGGCTGGCCAGGACGGGCAAACCGAAACCCAGGGCTTCGGCATACACGATGCCGAAGCCCTCGTATTGGGAGGGCAGCGCGAACACCTGCGCCCGGCGGTACAGCCCGGCCAAAGCGGAGCCTTCCACCCGCCCGTGAAAGCGCACCGCGCGGCCCAGGCCCCAGCGTTGCACCCGCTCGCGCAGCCGCCGCGCGTAGGCCGGATCCACATCCTCCCGACCCACCAGGTCCAAAGTCACGCTGCCGGGGGGCAGGCGGCGCAGCGCGTCCAGCAACCGATGCATCCCCTTGCGAGGGATGAGATTGCCCACGGCCAGCACCCGCAGCGGGCCGGGCTCGTGGGCCCGAGCCACCAGGTCGGTCCGGCCGAGGCGCGGCGGGGGCAGCCCATCCTTGCCCGGATAAGCCACCAGACCGGGCAGGGGCGCGCGGCGCAGGGCCCTGACCGCGGCCTGGGTGGTGCGGCTGTTGTACAGAGCCGCGCTCAGAGTGCGCAAATAGGCCCGCTCCACGGCCCGGTAGAGGGGCCGCCAGAGCCGGGGATGCCGCTCGTCCGCGCGCAGGTGATGCACGATGGCGACCCGAGGCACGCGCGGCTGGGCGCGGGCCAGGGCGCGGTTGAGCCCGACCAGCGAGGGATGGTTGAGTTCGTCCTGCAACCACACATCCACCCGGGCCGAGAGCAAGGCCCGCCGCCAGTCCGGGTCCAGGTTGTCGGCCAGATGCGCCAGGTAGTGGCGCCACGGACGGGCGAACACCGTGACCCGCGCGCCCAGTTGCCGCAGGTGGGCGACCAAATGGCGGTCGTAGAGATATCCCCCGGAAAGGGTGTCCAGGCTGCCGTAGATGACCAGGCCGATGTGCATGGACGGCTCAAGGCGCGGGGCGCTCCCAGGTGTACGCGGCCCAAGCCTGGTCGTGTTCCCACAGCACCACGGTGAGGCGCTGCACCGTGGGCAGGGCTAGGCGCTGCACCAGGGCCTCGGCCCAGATGCGGGCGAAGTGCTCCAGGCTGGGGTTGAGCCCCGCGAATTCGGGCAGATCGTTCAGCGTGCGGTCACGATAGCGGGCCACCAGCGCGTCCAAAGCCTGCTCGATGGCCACGATGTCCACCAGATACCCGTGGCGATCCAGCGTGGGCCCCTCCAGACGCACCTCCACCACATAGTGGTGGGAATGCTTCTCGTTCTCGGGCCCCCAATCGCCGCCGATGAGGTAGTGCTGGGCGATGAAATCTCGTCGCACGGCCACGACATACATGCGCGCACCTCCAGGGGAAGGCGAGGATAAGAAAAAGCCCCCGAGCGGGGGCACTGGCTGGGGGCGGTGGACTCGAACCACCACATACGGATCCAAAGTCCGCTGTCCTGCCGCTTAGACGAGCCCCCAGCGCCGCACTCCATTGTACCAAAGCCCGGCCAAAATGCAAGTCAGGCCGCCGACCGCGCCCCACCGGCTGTTTTTGGAACCACGGACGGACACGGATGGGGACGGATGGACACGGAAACCGCGGATGAACGCGGACGAAAAGTAGAGAGCAGGGAGCAAGAAGCGGGGAGCGGGCCAGGACGCGCTCCTCTCCGCTCACCCCTGACCGCTGACCGCTGGCCTCTGACTGCTGACCGCTGACCCCTGTCTT
>JAADEN010000192.1 GCA_013153375.1 Chloroflexota bacterium
GACCGCCCGCGCGTCTTGCGGGCCGACTTGGTCTTCTTGGTGCTGCGCGTTTTGCGGGTCGTGCGCTTCTTGGCCCGTGGCATGCTCGCCTCCTGCCTACACATCCACCTCGACGCCCAGCCAGCGGCGCAACAGGTAGCCCAGGCCGAAACTCAGCGCGGCCACGCCCAGGCTGATGAGCGTCATCTCGAGAAAATCGCGCCAAAATGACGATCCGCGGGCCACGGAAATGTAAAAAGTGAATAGCGCGATGATGGTGATGGCCACGACCAGGGCCAGCGCCAGACTGAGATAATAATTGTCCAGGAACAGGTAGGGCAAAATGAGCGCGATCACGGTGAAGAGATAGGCCACCCCCGTGTACAGGGCCGCCTTCAGGGGGTGCTTGGGGCCTTTCTCGGCTTTGGTGGACAGGTACTCCGACGCGGCCATGGACATGGCCGCGGCCAGGCCCGTGATCAACCCGCTGAGCGCGATGAGCGACGCGCTGCGCAGGGCCAGGGTAAAGCCCGCCAGCGCGCCCGTGAGTTCCACCAGCGCGTCGTTCAGACCCAGCACCACCGAACTGACATACTCCATCTTCTCCTCTTGCAGCAGGCCCAAGAGGCGTTCCTCGTGCTCGGCTTCTTCGCGTTCGATGTCGCGGGCCTGGGGGAAGAACTGGGCCAGATAGTCGTAGGCCTGTTGGGCCTGCTCTTCGCCGCGCTCCATGAGCCGCAGGGTGAACGCCAGCCCCAGCAGCCGCCCCAGCCAACTGTACAGGATGACTTTCCAGCGGTTGGGCGGCACATCTTCGCCCGTGAGCGCGCGCCAGATGTCGTAGTGGCGCTTTTCCATGGCCGCGATCTCTTCCAGCACTTCCCGATTGACGGGGTCGGACACCCGCTGGGCCAGGTTGAGGTAGATGTAATATTCGGTGATCTCGTCCCGCTGGCGTTCCAGCAGGGCGCGACGCAGTTCGGGGGTCAGTTGGGTTTGGCTCATGGGGATTTGCTCCTTGCGGGCCGGGCTCAGGGCCAACCGAGCCAGTGGGCGATCCACAATGCGGCCAGGGGGACGACCAGGTTGTCCACCTCGCGCCAGGGCAGGCTTTCGACCAGGGCCGCGGCCAGGGCTACGCCTGCGGCGGGAGCCAGGTAGGCGGACAGGGGGCCGGGCCACACGCCCGCGGCCACATAGGCCGCGGCCACCAGCACGGTGAGCAGTCCGCCGCCCAGCGCGAAGGCCGCGCTGCCGGCCCAGGATTTGTTTCGGTTCCAGGGCAGTTTGACCCGTCCCCAGCGGCGGCCCACGATGTCGGCCAGGCCATCGCCACCGCACAGCATCATCAGCGCGGCCACGGCCGCGGGCGAGGTGCGACCGTAGAGCACGGTCAGAACCACGAAGACCAGGCCGTAGAGCAGGGGGCCGCGTAGCAGTTCCGCGCGGCGCCCCGTGCGGGACATGGCCTGCACCGTGGCCGGGTCGTTCCACAGGCCCAGGCCCACCGCGGCGATGCGCAGGGTGAGGGCCAGGGGCACCAGCATCGCGGCCCAGCGCACGGCCGCATCCGAGGGGAAGAGCAGCCAGGTCAAGACATACAGCGGCCCCGTGCCCGTGTGGATGATCTTGCGGCTCAGGTGCGACGACATCCAGCCCCGTTGGGCCGCGAATTCGTTGACGCGCATCCACGCGTACGCGACGACGAAGGTGATCAGCAGAGCCAATCCGGTGGGCAGCATGGCATCCCCTCAGCGGCGGCGGAACAACTGGCGGCGGATCTCCCGCTCGGCCTCTTTGCGGGCCAGTTCCTGCCGCTTGTCGTACTTCTTCTTGCCGCGGGCCAGGGCAATCTCCACTTTGGCCCGCCCGTCCTTGATGTACATGCGGGTGGGTACGATAGTCATGCCCCGGGCCCGCGTCTTGTTCCACAGTTCCAGGATCTCTTTCTTGTGCAGCAGCAATTTGCGCGGCCGCCGGGGGTCGTGATTACCCCAGCCCGCGTGATCGTAGGGCGCGATGTAGGCGTCCACCAGCCAGGCTTCCAGGTTCTTGTCGATGCGCACGAAGGCCTCGTTCAGGCTGACCTTTCCGGCCCGCACGGACTTGATCTCCGTGCCTTTGAGCGCGATGCCGGCCTCGTAGAATTCTTGCAGTTCGTAGTCGCGTTTGGCCTTGCGATTGGTGGCCACAACTCGCAGGTTGCCCATGAAAGCGTCCCTCGGCGGGGGTCTCAAGCGCAGATTGCGCGCCTGTAAGTATAGCACGAGCCGCGCGGGGCGCGGGGTTTGCTATAATAAAAGCACCTGCGCGGCCATGTTTGAGGAGGGTCCCATGACTCGTCGATGGCGTTTGCTTTTGAGCCTGGCCTTTTTGTTGCTGGCAGCGATCATGCTCTATTGGGGGCTGCGGCCGCCCGCGCACGAAGTGGTCACCCAGCCCTTGCCGGTGGTGGTGCCATGAGCGGGCGGGCCTGGCGGCGCGGGCTGCGCGGGGTGTTTTGGGGACTTCTCTTCGCGGCCCTGGCCAAAGGCTGTGGCGGCGCGGGCCTGCCCACGACGCCGGCGACTTTCCCCTATGAGGCTACGCCGCGGGTCCAGGCGTCGCCCACGGTGAGGCCGACGCCGCATCCGCCCGCGACGGTGACCACGCCGCGACCTCCGGGCGTGCTGGGCTCCTTTTACGAGCGCCGCCTGCTCAGCGTGGAATGGCCGCGCCAGTTGCGCGAGGGCGACAGCGATTGGGTGCGGCTGCGCCTGGAAGTGGACCAACGGGGCGTGATCACGCCCACCGTGACCGTGGGCGATCACGACATCACAGGCCAGCCGGTGTACATCCCCGACCTGTACGAGACGCACAACATCTACCTGCAGGCGCGCCTGGCCGCGGTGGGGCTGCACCTGGACCCCAGCGGTGAGGTGCAAGAGGCTTTGGCCCCAGGTCAGACGGTGGACATCTACTGGACCCTGCGCGGCGACGAACCCGGCACTTATCAGGCCGTGCTGACGGCCCGCCTGCACCTGGTCCCCAAGGACCCGGCCCAAGAAGAGCGCCAATTGCTGTTGACGCACCAGTTGTTCCAGATGCAGGTGGTCAACTTCTTGGGCCTGAGCGGTTTTTGGGTGCGTCTGGGCGGCTTCTTCAGCGCGTTGATCGGCATGCTGCTGCAGTTGCCCGACTTGCTCGCTTTATGGGAGCGCCTGAAGGGCCGCGACGATACCCCTCCGGCCGCGCCCGCGGACGCGGGCCCTGCGCAACCGACTTAGCGCGTCGCGGCGGTGCCGCGGCTCAAGGTCCGCCGCGCCAGGTGCACACGAGGTCCAGGCTCTCGTCGCCGGCCCGCAAGGATTCGATCCAAATGCGGTTGGGCGGCTCTTGCCACGGGTGACCTCGTTCCGCCTCGGGCTTCGGAAAGAGCAATTCGCCGCGCCAGGTCTCGCCCGGCGCCAACGCGATTCCGGCCGGGCAGTTTTGGGCTTCGACCTCGTGACCGTCGGGCCAGCGCAGCCGGGCGCAGGGCGTTTCCCAGGTCAGCGTTTCCGCGCCCTGGTTGGTCAGCGTCAGTCCCACGGTGACCGCGGCGCCCCGGTCCCACACCGGCCCCCACAACGCGTGCAAGGTTTCGTTCGCGCACTCGGCAGGGCGGGGCGTCCATTCGGAGAACACATCGCCCGCGTACCGCCATTGGCCGTCTTCCTGCACCATGATGGCATAGGCCTGGGTGCCGTGGTCTTGCAGGCGGAAGACCACGCGCCCGTCTGGGAGCGCGGAGCCTTCGCCCACGCGCAACGCTTTCCAGCGTTCCACGGCCTCGCCGCCTTCCCGGCAGGCCTTGTCCAACGCCTCGCGTCCGGCCCAAAGGGGGCTGTTCTGAGCCAGCCCCGCCAGCACATCCTCGCACCGACCGGCGCGCAGGGCCTCCAGCCAGGCCTCCAGGGCCGCACGCGCCTCTGCAATGGCCGCGTCTGCGGGCGTGGCGGCCGCAATGGGCGTGCCCACGGGCTGGGACTTGGCGTCCCCAGGCGTGGGCGTGGTGGGCGCGCGGGTGCAGGCCGTCAGGCCCAGAACCCCGAGCAACCCCATCAGAAGCATCAGCCGCTTGAAACGAATGGAACTCATGTGCGCTCCTCCTTTCCGACATCGTGCCTGGATGGCACAATCCAACCCGCTTCACTTTTAGTATATTGTTTTCCTCATGGCTGTCAAGGGGGATTCGAGCCTCGGGCGTTGGCGCGCCCCGAACCGGGCTGCGGGCGGCCCTCTGCCGGGGGATGGGGCGGGGCCGCGTGACGCTCGCGGTGGTGGATCCGGCGGGCGCGGGGCCGAGAAACGCGTCCCCCGGGGCGAGTCGCCTGAGGGGATATTTAAGGAAGCCTCGGCCCGCGGAAAATTGTCCAAAATTTTAAGGTTCAAATGGGCGATTTTCGGGTACAATGGCGGCCAATCTCAAGGTGGACGAAGGTTTTGACACCATGATGCCTTACGGGCTGCTCGGCGCGCTTCTGCTTCTGGCTCTGGTGCTCCTCATTGGCGAGGAGCCTTTGGCGCGCGCGAGGGCGGCTCGTGGGATGGTCAAACGCTGAACGGTGTTCCCTGGTAGCCCCCGGCTTTGCAGGCCGCTCTCGTGCGAGAGCGGCCTTTTTCGTTGGCCACACGCGCCCGGCCGGAGGTCCTTTTCCCCCATAGGAGGCCCCATGCGCTCGGATGTCATCAAGAAAGGCTTCGACCGAGCCCCGCACCGCTCGCTGTTGCGAGCCACGGGCGTGATTCGCGACCGCGACGACTTCGCCAAGCCCTTCATCGCGGTGGTCAACTCCTACACCGACATCGTGCCCGGCCATGTGCACCTGCGCGACTTCGCCCAAATCGTCAAGGACGCCATTCGGGAGGCCGGGGGCGTGCCCTTCGAGTTCAATGTCATCGCGGTGGACGACGGCATCGCGATGGGGCACGAGGGCATGAAGTACAGTTTGCCGTCCCGGGAACTCATCGCCGACAGCGTGGAGACCATGATCCAGGCCCACGCGTTCGACGGCATGGTGCTCATCCCCAACTGCGACAAGATCGTGCCCGGCATGGCCATGGCCGCGCTGCGGCTGG
>JAADEN010000239.1 GCA_013153375.1 Chloroflexota bacterium
CCCACTGGCAGATCTTCGAGCCGCTTTCGCACCTCCTCGGCCGTGACATCGCGCATATATCCACGCCAGCCTTGAAATTGCCCGGACGCGTCAAATTCGGCTATGAGGTAAACCCGAGCCCAGAAGGGCGCAAAGCCCTTTTCTTTCCCGTTTCCTTTGCGACGGCAGAGTAAAAGGGTGCGTGGAGAAACGGCAATGCCTTCCTGTTTTGTTTCCTCCAGAAAGGCGCGCGCGGCTTCGCGCTCAAAGCAGACTTGCGGCCATTCTTCGCCGATGTCTACCTGCAACAACGCGCGTACCGCGTCGTCCATTTCCACGAAGCGCCCCTGGGCGTCCAAACGGAAGAAGCCACCCTGCAGATCCTGCAGAAGGGCTTGTAGTAAGTTGTCGGAAATGTCCCCGCCCATGATCAACTCCTCAGAATTAAAACCCTCGTTTTGCTCGAAGGACGCGCTCAGGGATTCATTTCTATTTTCGGAATTTGCATAAATACAACAAGATGAGCATGGCTCTTTGGGGTATAATCCCCTCACCTCGGGGCCCGGCCCCACCCGGAGGCGTTCCCCATGCGCAACAAGAAGAGCGGCTACTACACGGCCACGGGCGACGACGGCACCACCGGTCTGCTGGGCGACGCGCGCGTGCCCAAGGACCATCCCCAAACCGAGGCCGTGGGCACGCTGGACGAACTCAGCGCCGCGCTGGGGCTGGCGCGGGCTTTCGCGCGCAGCCCCGAAGCCCGCGACCTGGCCCAGCAGGTGCAGCGGCACCTGTATCAGATCATGGCCGAGGTCGCGGCCACGCCCGAGAACGCGGCCCGCTTCCGCAGCCTTGGACCCGAGCAGGTGGCCTGGCTCGAGGCGCAGATCGCGGCCTTGGAGGCGCAGGCCCCGCCGCCCAAGGTGTTCATCCTGCCCGGCGACAGTCAGGGCGGCGCGTTTTGGGCCCTGGCCCGTACCATCGCCCGCCGGGCCGAGCGGCGGCTGGTCACCCTGCAGCGCAGCCATGGGCTGGACAACCCCGCGCTGCTGGCCTACCTCAACCGCCTGTCGTCCCTGTGCTTCGTGCTCGAGGTGTGGGAGAATCGGGCCGCGGGCGTGGCGCGCGAATCCCGGGCCCAGGGGTGAGCCATGATCGGCACCTGGATCAACATCGCCACGGTGCTCGTCGGCGGCGGCCTGGGCTTGCTCTTCGGCGCGCGGCTTCCCGAGCGGGCCCGGCAGACCGTGTTCCACGGCCTGGGGGTGTTCACCCTGTTGCTGGGCGTGAGCATGTTCACCGCGTCGCGCAACCCCATCTATGTGCTCCTGGGCCTGCTGCTGGGCGGGATGGTGGGCGAAGCCCTGCGCATCGAGGACGGTCTGCGGGGCCTGGGCGCGTGGTTCGAGCGCCGTCTGGGCGCATCCGACCCGGCCCAAGAGGGCGCATCCCGTTTCGTGCGCGGCTTCTTGACCGCGTCGCTGCTTTTCTGCGTGGGGCCCATGACCATCCTGGGTTCGATCCAGGACGGCCTGCTGGGCGACTATCGGATTCTGGCTACCAAGGCCCTGATGGACGGCTTCGCGGCCCTGGCCTTTGCCTCCACCCTGGGCGTGGGGGTGCTGTTCTCGGTGGTGGTCATCCTGGTCTATCAGGGCGGGCTGAGTTTGCTGGCCGCGCAACTGCAAGGCGTGTTCACCGAGGCCATGCTGGCCGAACTCAACGGCGCGGGCGGCGTGCTGTTGGTGGCCCTGGCCCTGAGCAGTCTGTTAGAATTGAAGCGCATTCGGGTCGGCAACCTGCTGCCCGCTTTGGTCATCGCGCCCCTGCTGCCCGCGCTGGTGGCGTGGCTCAGGGCGCTGGGCATTTGGTGAGGAGGACATCATGGTCCCGGCCAACGCGCGTCAAGCCCCCCTGCGTTACAAAGTCCAACGCTGGCTGCTGCGCGGCCTGCTGTACGGCGTGCTCATCGCCGGCGCGGTCATCGCGCTCATCCCCTTCGTGTGGATGGTGTCGGTCTCCCTGATGAGCCTGGGCGAGGCCATCTCGGGCAAGTTCTTCCCCAGCACTTTGCATTGGGAAAACTACATCGTGGCCTGGCGCGAGGCCGACTTCTCCGAATACTTCATCAACACCATCCAGATCACGGCCATCACCCTGAGCGGCGAGTTGCTCTTCAGCATCCTGGCCGCGTACGCGTTCGCGCGCATGCGCTTCCCCGGTCGGGATCTCATCTTCGGCATCCTGCTGAGCACCATGATGATCCCCGGCATGGTGTTGGTCATCCCCAACTTCCTGACCGTGACCTGGCTGGGACGGGTCGGGCCCATCAAGTGGGTCAACAACTGGCCCGCGCTGACCATCCCCTTCATGGGCAGCGTGTTCAGCATCTTCCTGTTGCGCCAGTTCTTCGCCCAAATTCCCGACGACCTGTTCGACGCGGCGCAGATCGACGGCGCGGGGCACTGGCAATTCCTGTGGTATGTGGTGTTGCCTCTGGCCAAGGCGCCCATTTTGGTCATCACCGTGTTGTCGTTCATCGGCACCTGGAACGCGCTGGCCTGGCCGTTGCTGGTGACCAACTCGCCCGAATGGCGGCCCATCGCGGTGGGGTTGTATCAGTTCGTGGACGAGGCCGGAGCGGAGATGAATCTGCAAATGGCCGGCGCGGTCATCTCGGTCATCCCCATCTTGATTTTGTACTTTTTGACCCAAAAGCAGTTCACCGAAAGCATCGCCCGCAGCGGGTTGAAGGGGTAAACGAGCCGTCCGCGAGCAACCGCGGCGGGCGTCCGGCCGGGCGCCCTTATCGGCGCGCCGCGGCAGCCCCGCGGCGCGAATTCCATCGCGTGCGGGGCGTCCGCCGCTTCCCGCTTTCTGCTTCCCTGCCGGCGAACGGCCGTCTTGAAACCACGGATATCCACGGCTGGACACGGCTGCTTTGTCAGAAGTCAGCGGCCAGAAGTCCGGGGCTGCGGACCGCGCGCCGCGGACTGCGCACCGCGGACGCCCCGGTATTGGCCTTATGGTAAAATGCAATCGACCCTGACCGAACTCCTCTGCCGGGCATCACTTCATGCAACGCACCGAATTCTCCCCTCCCCACGAGTATCGCACCGACCGTCGTTCGCCCGTCCGCTGGATCGCTTCGCACGCCCGGCGGCATTGGCCCCTCATCGGCCTGATGCTGCTGGGCGCGCTGGGCAACGCGCTGAGCATGGGCTATGTACCGCGCCTCATCGGCCGGGCCTTCGACGCGCTGCTGGCCTCGCTGCACGACCCCGCGACCGCGCTGCGCACGCTGCTGACCTACGCCCTGGCCGTGGCCGGCGTCTATCTGGTGCGCGGGGTGCTGATGTCCACCCGCAATTTGAGCGCCGAGACCCTGGCCCAGCGGGTCGAGCGCGATGTGCGGGACGAGTTCTACGCCGCGCTGCTGGGCAAGAGCATGGCCTTCCACGACCAGATCGCGGTGGGGGAACTCATGGCCCGGGCCACCACCGATGTGCGGGAGATCAACCTCATGTTCAGCCCGGGCCTGTCGCTGGTGGTGGGTTCGGGCGCGTTCCTGTTCGCGCCCCTCATCTACGCGCCCCGCTATCATCCGGCCCTGCTGCTCACGCCCGTGCTGTTCGTGCTGGGCTATTTCGTGCTTTTGGCCCAGTTGCTGCACGAACTCTTGCCCGTGAGTTTGCAGGTGCGGCGTCTGTTCGGCCTGCTCAGCGCGCGGCTCAACGAAGTGCTGGACGGCATGGAAACGGTCAAAGTGCTGGCCCAGGAGGCGCGCGAGGCCACCCGGCTGGTGGCCCTGGCCCGGCGCTATCGCGATCAAATGATCCGGCAGATTCACATCGAGGCCCGCTTTTTGCCGCTGATGTGGCTGGGGCTGGCCACGGGCGGCGGCACGCTGCACGCGCTGGCGCTGTTCATGCGGGGGGACCTGACCTTGGGCGATGTGGTCGGGTATGTGGGCCTGCTGCAACTCTTCCGCTTCCCCGCCTTTGTGTCGCAGTTCGCGTATTCGCAGGTCGCGCTGGGGCTGGCCAGCGCGTCCCGGCTGCTGCAATATCTGAATCGGGAGAACCCCCTGGACCAGAACCTGGGCGGCTACGCCGCGCCCATGCGGGGCGATGTGGAATTCGAGCATGTGTTCTTCGCGTACGAGGGCACCGAGGATGTGCTGCACGACATTTCGTTCCGGGTGCGCGCCGGCACGCGGGTGGCCGTGGTGGGACCCACGGGCGCGGGCAAGAGCACGCTGGTCAAACTCATCGCCCGCATCTACGATGTGCGCCTCGGCGCGGTGCTGGTGGACGATGTGGATGTGCGCGACTGGGACCTGGGCGCGCTGCGCTCCCAAATCGCGATGATCGAGCAGGATGTGTTCCTCTTCTCCAAGAGCCTGGCCGAGAACATCGCGTTTGGGCGGCCCGACGCCAGCCGCGAGGAAATCATCCGGGCGGCCAAACTGGCCCAGATCCACGACACCATCATGCAGTTCCCGCAGGGGTATGACACGGTGGTGGGCGAGCGGGGGCTGACCTTGTCGGGAGGTCAGCGCCAACGCATCGCGCTGGCGCGGGCCTTTCTGGCCGATCCCCGCATTCTCATCTTGGACGACGCGACCAGCGCCATTGACAGCGAAACCGAGGACCGCATCCAGCGGGCCATCTTCTCGGTGGCCCGGGGCCGCACCACTTTCATCATCACCCACCGGCTGTCGCAGATTCGGTGGGCCGATTGGATTTTGGTCCTGGATCGGGGGCGTCTGGTGGCCCAGGGCAAGCACGAAGACCTGCTGGCCTCGTGCGAGGTGTACCGCCGCCTGTTCGTGGAACCCGCGCGGGCCCGCTCAGGGGAGTGAACGGGCCGCCCGGCGAGCGCCCCGCGGCGGGCAGGGGGTAGGGATTGGCCCCGCGAGAAGTGCAGGTCCATTCTGGTGGCTCCTCCCCTGCGAAGGGAAGGGCGCAGCGGTAGGGGCGACCGGCCAGTCGCCCCGGTGGGGTGGTTCTTTACAGGCAGCCCGGGACGAAAAACACGCGGGCGGGGTCAAAACGCCCCGCCC